>CAZKOK010000256.1:0-6176 GCA_964554355.1 uncultured Spirochaetia bacterium
AAAGACCGTAAACATCATTTACTGCGGATATATCAGGATTCCCGCCGATCTGCGTTTTGATATCTTTCAGCCGTTCCGAGGTCATCCCGATTCCATCGTCATCCACGGTAAAACAGAGAATTCCTTCTTCCTGCCATCCCCGGACAGAGAGCTGGCCCCGTACCCGTTTGTTTTTAATACCGTGATATAATGCATTCTCGACAAGCGGCTGAAGAAGCAATTTAAGCATCTGCTTGTCTCCCATCTTTTCATCATAATCAATGGAAAAATCGAGAATATCCCGATACCGGATCTTCTGAATAGTAAGGTAGTTTCTTACATGTTCCAGTTCATTCTGTACCGTAGTCCACTCTTTACCTTTATTCAGAGCGGTCCGGAAAAACCCGGAGAGGTTCCTTGTCACCGATATAACCTGGTCGTACTGTTTCCCTTCGGCAAGCCAGATTATTGTATCCAGGGTGTTGTACAGAAAGTGGGGAGTGATCTGCGCCTGAAGCGCCTTCATCTCCGATTTCTGCAGGTTTTTCTGCTCCTGGATATTTGCATCGATCAGGTCTTTAATTTTTTCGGCCATGATATTCAGATTCAATGTCAGATTGTCCAGCTCCATTACATCCGGGATATCAGCCCGGGCCGATAAATCCCCTGAAGCAATCTTACTCGAAAGAATCACCAGCTCCCGGATCGGCTTGTTAATGCTTCCCGTAACCGACCGCTGGGCAAGAACGGCGAACAGCATAACGAAAAGAACGATCAGGATCTGTATAACCGATAAAATCACTGCGATTTTTTTTATGTTTTCATTCGTTACAGCTGCGGATTCGATTTCAAGCACAATGAAATCCTGGAGGATTTCAGAAACAAGGTCAGCGACTCCCCGGATTTCATCCAGGATTTTTTCATTCTCGGTAACAAGGAAATCATTTTCCATCTGCACCCCGAGGATGTCGACGTATTTCGTAAGGGTATCCATCGCCCTTCCTGCGACCTCAAGCAGCTGCCGGTTTTCGATAAGCTGGGTATTAAGATATATTTCATCAAGACTTGAATTGATTTCAGCGATTATTCCGTACTGTTTACCATCGGGAAAACCCTTGTTCCCGGCAACTATGTCCCATATTTCGTTGGAGATATCGGTTTTTACTATCTGGTTAAGTCTGTTTGTCCGGCTGACATTCGTAATGATCCGGTCATAGCGAAGAGTCTGGAACCATGATGACGCCAGACTGATTATCGGCGGGATGATCATGAGAATTATGATGATCGCGAACGAAGTCTGCATGGTTTTCTGAATACTCGAAGTTTTGAAAGGTTTCCGGAATATTATTTCCGGCAGGCGGAAGAGTCTCTTCACATCAGTATCCCCTGGGGCCTATCAACGACAAATCATCATATTCGGTGAAAACCTCTTCATACACATGCTGAAGCTTCGGAATCGTCTCTCCTCTCGCGAGCTGATGAGACAGGGAAAGAATCGCCGGACCTGTTTTGGGATTGCATTCAATTACACAATTCACTTCACCATCTCTGAGGGCATCTATCGCCGCCTGCCTGGCATCGATGGTAATGATCACAATATCCTTTCCGGGACGGATACCCACCTCTTTCATGGCGTCGATAGCCCCGAGTGTCATTCCGTCGTTGTGGGAGTATAACGCATCTATATCCGAAAACTCTTCCAATATACCGCGCATGATTTCATACCCTTTTGAGCGAAGAAAATCACCTGATATGCTATAAATAATCCGGAAGCGGGGATTGTCTTCGATAATCTCACGAATACCGTCAGCTCTTCCCACAGCAACCGATGATCCTTCGGTTCCGCTTATTTCGATTATCCTTACATGATCTTCCACAGACCGGTCTTTGAATTTTTTTAGAAGAAAATTGCCTGCTTCCCGGCCTTCCTGCTCGCTGTCCGTCCCGATAAAGCCGGCATAAAGATTTTCATCATCCGTGGTAATTTTCCTGTCGGTTACAAGTACCGGGATTCCCGCGTTCTGCGCTTCTATCAGGATATTGTCCCATCCATCGGCAACGATCGGCACAAATGCGATAACATCCACCTGATACGCGATAAAGGAACGGATAGCCTTGATCTGGTTTTCCTGCTTCTGCTCTGCGTTCTCGAACAACAGCTGGACTCCCGCGTTCGCCGCAGCCTCCAGGATGGACCGGGTATTGCATTTCCTCCAGGCGCTCTCCGCGCCTATCTGGGAAAACCCGAGAATAATCCCTTCATCGACGGTTTCTTTCTGTCCGGGCCGGGAATCATAAATCCTGAATGTAATTAAAATTCCGGCGGCTCCGAGGATTAGAACAAGGATAATTATAATCTTCCAGAAAGAAAGCATTGCCTGTGTCCGTATTTGCGTGAACGTTAACATATTATATCCAATATTTTCCGAATTAGCAAGAATTGATTTACAGAATCGCAAACCTGCCGCTAAATTACCCCGGCGGATGATAAAACTTCTGTATCAGCCATTTTTTATAGACAATTGACATAAACAAAATAATAATTGAGGATTACTATATATGTACGGTAAAACACTTTTTAATGACAAATGGGAATTCACAAAACAGAAAATCGGGACCGCATTCGAAGAAATCAATAATCCTCCGGTCAAATGGATCCCTGTAGACATCCCTCACGACTGGCTGATCTATGACACTCATAATCTATACGAAGACAGCGAAGGCTGGTACCGTAAAAACTTTTCTGTAAACGAAAGCGATATCAGCGGGAAAATAATTCTCCGCTTCGAAGGTGTTTATATGGATTCGTCGGTTTTTATAAACGGCAGAAAAGCAGGCGAATGGAAATACGGCTACTCTACTTTTGAAATTGACATCACCGGTTATCTTTCCAAAGGGGAAAACTCTGTCATCGTGAAGGCTGTTTTTCAGCATCCGAATTCCAGATGGTATTCTGGAGCAGGCATCTACAGGAATGTCTGGATAAAGAAAGTTCCCTGCACTCATATTGTTTCCGACGGGATATATATATCAACGCGGAAAGAGAAGAAAGAAAAGAATGAATGGTCTGTCCTGATAGATTCCGAATTATACTCTGGGGAGACCAGTGGAGAGACATTCAGCCTTCGTCATACATTGACCGGCCCGAACGGGGAAACAGCCGGCAGCGTATCTTCAGAACCTGATTTTGATGCTCAGTTGATAAAAAACAGTCAGGTTATTAATGTGCAGAACCCTCTGCTCTGGGACAGGGACAGCCCTCATCTGTATACGATAAAAAGCGAACTTGAGAAAGACGGAAAAACAATTCATTCTGAAACTAACAGCTTCGGATTTCGGACAATACGTTTTAATCCGGATAAAGGATTTTTCCTGAATGACAGGCATATGAAACTTAACGGCGTATGCCAGCACCATGATCTGGGCTGTCTCGGCGCCGCCGTTAACAGGGCCGCCACCCGGAGGCAGCTGGTTATACTTAAGGATATGGGCGTTAATGCCGTAAGGACTGCTCACAATATGCCGTCAGTTGAATTTATGGAGCTTGCCGATGAAATGGGAATACTTGTCTGTTCGGAAGCATTCGACATGTGGGAAAGCCCCAAAACAGAATACGATTATGCCCGGTTTTTCAAAGACTGGCACGAAAAGGACATTGCATCCTGGGTCAGAAGAGACAGAAATCATCCCAGCGTAATTATGTGGAGTATCGGCAATGAAGTCGGCGATACGCATCACAGCAGCCGCGGACTGGAACTCACGAAGAAACTTGCAGACCTTGTGCAGACGCACGATTACCGTAAAAATGCATATGTGACCTTCGGGTCAAATTACATGCCCTGGGAAAATACGCAGAAATGTGCTGATATCATAAAACTGGCAGGCTACAATTATGCTGAAAAATATTATGAAAAGCACCACCGAAAATATCCTGACTGGATAATCTTCGGAAGTGAAACCGCATCGATCGTTCAAAGCAGGGGCATTTATCATTTTCCGGCTTCTGTCCCGATACTTGCAGACGATGATGAACAATGCTCGTCACTAGGGAACAGCTGCACAAGCTGGGGCGCGAAAAGAATCGAAGACTGTGTAATTTATGAAAGGGACGCTGATTTTTCCGCCGGGCAGTTCCTGTGGAGCGGATTTGATTATCTGGGTGAACCTACTCCATACAACACAAAAAACTCATATTTCGGACAGATAGACACCTGCGGCTTCCCGAAAGATGCATTCTTTTTTTATCAGGCTGCATGGACCGATTATAAAAAGAAGCCGATGGTTCACATCCTTCCTTACTGGGACTTTAATGAAGGACAGCTTATTGATATCATTGTTTATTCAAATGCACCTTCCATAGAACTTTTTTTCAATGACAAATCCCTGGGCAAAACTGAAATTAATTATTCCGAAGGAGACAAATTTACAGGCAGATGGCAGATTCCCTATAAGCCCGGGACACTGAAAGCATATGCATATGATGAAAACGGGAAAATAATTGCAGAAGATATGCGTAAATCCTTTTCCGATGCATTCAGACTTATTATGAAACCGGACAAAACCGAAATGAATGCCGACGGCAGGGACCTGGTTTTTATTGAAATTTCCGCAGAAGACAGCGACGGCAATCCCGTTGAAAATACAAACAATATGGTGAAAATATCGGTCCGGAGAGAAGGAAGACTTATCGGACTTGACAATGGGGACAGTACCGATTACGACCAGTTCAAGGGTTCATGCAGAAAATTGTTTTCCGGTAAAATGCTTGCGGTAATCGCCTCAAAAACCGAATGCGGCGAAATTGAAATCTCTGCCGAATCACCCGGGCTTGAGCCGGCATCAGTAATTATTAATAGCCTGGAATGCGAGGTACAGGAATGTATCTCCGCCCTGACGAAAAATTCCGCAGGTGCCTCTGATGAGAGTGATGAAAGAATTCCTGTCAGAAAAATCCTGCTTAAAAGCTCAGACGGCAGCCGGATTAATAAAAACAGGAAACAGATCCGTGTAGAAGCGGAAATACTTCCCCGCAATGCATCATATTCAGATCTTGAATGGCGGATAACCAATGAATCCGGAATTGACAGCCCGATCGCAAATGTTTCAGCAGAAGATAAAAGCGCCATTGTGTCTGCAACAGGAGACGGGAAATTCACTCTGCGCTGTATGACCAGGAACGGTTCTGATAAAATCAGACTGATTTCCCGGCTCGAATTTGAAGCCACCGGACTCGGAACTGCATACCTTAATCCATACAAGTTTATTTCTGCAGGACTTTTTACAGATTCCCGGGGAGAAATCGGCAGCGGCAATGAACAGGGAGTCGCCACTCCAAGGGATGAACCGGTGTTCATAGGATTCAAAAACATTGATTTCGGAAGCTTCGGATCTGACGAGATAACCATTCCGATATTTGTACTTGATAATGACGAATTCCGTTTTCAGATACTGGAAGGTCTTCCTGAAGAAAAGGACAGCACCGTTCTTGCAGATGCCGTTTACCATAAGAAATCAATCTGGAACACATATCAGGAAGAAAGCTACAAGCTGACAAAACGGCTTAAAGGCATAACAACTATATCATTTGTCACAGAACGCAAAGCCCATATAAAAGGGTTCGTATTCAGCAAACCCGGGAAAGCATTCCACCGCCTTTATGCAGCGGAAAATGATAAAATCTACGGAGACTCATTCAGCATACGTGCTGATGCCATTGAGAAAATCGGGAATAATGTCACTCTTGAATTTGCGGATATGGATTTCGGGGGAAAAGGATCCTCCGGCATTATAATATGCGGACGGGCACATAACGGCAGCAATCCTGTGCGCATCCGGTTCAGAAACAGCGGAAACCCGGATGACTGCATCAGTATAATTGAATTCCCCGAATCGAAAGATTATATCGAAAAGCAATTCAGTATTAAAGGAATAACCGGTCAGGGAACAGTGGATTTTATCTTCATGCCCGGAAGCAATTTTGATTTCAAGTGGTTCAGATTTCTTCAGGATCAATAAAACCGGATATTTTCTCTGGCAATAATATCTATAGGCATAATAATCTGTTTTTCAATCTCCTCTTTTATAAGCAGGTGACGGTACAGCTGCTTTATGCCCAGATATGCCTGCTTGTCGGGACTCTGGCTTATCAGGAAATCAACTTTGTTCTGCTCCAGAAGCTTCCTGTTTGTATCGGTAAG
>CAZKOK010000257.1:0-6175 GCA_964554355.1 uncultured Spirochaetia bacterium
TATTGAAGTACCCGTTCCCAGCAGAATAACCGTTGTATTGGCTATCGGAATATTCCAGTATTGCTTTTCATCTTTTTCCTTGGTGAGATAAAGCACCCGGCCGTCCTTTTGCATTACCCGGCATTTTTCCAGATAAAATATGTTTGCTCTTTTCGAGTGAAGAATGGCTTTTAAATCAGTTAAATATTCCATCCTAATCCCAAAACCCCCAAAGCCTGCCCGTCAGCCCCGAACTTCCGCACACCGGACATTCCCATTCCAGTCTGTTCCCGTCAAAATCCTTCAGCACAACCGGCTTTATATCCTCATACTTCCGGCTGTCGCAGTCCATAATCACGGGCTTCAACCCGCCCCGGCATTTTCCGCAGCGGTAATCGGGTTCAAACCGTTCACCGCCATATTCTATGCGGAAATAAAACCTCCTGTATAATCTCCGGCAGCGCCCGCATATGTATAAATAGTATCCGTACGAATCCTGCAGCTTGCCGCCCGCTTCCAGAAGCTCCCGGGCCCGAGTCGCGTTTTTCCCTTTCACCAGGCTGCCCGGACAACCGCCCTTGCCGCATAGCGAATCACGGACGCTTTCGGAATTGAACAGCATCCCGGTCCCGAAATACCCTATCAGGAATATTCCTTGCGGATATTCCCGGGCCAGCTTGCCGGCCGGGGAATATTTCGAAGGAACATGTTTTTTCAGATCACCGCCGCATTGCAGCCAAAGAATCTGCCCCATATACCCTTATTGTGAATACAGGCTGTCCCCTTTCCCGCAACAAACCGGAAAATAATTCAATAAATTTCTCCCATAGCCGCAATCTCCTCCTTTATTCTTTCTCTCAAACCTTCCGGTTCAATCACCTCTACATCCTTCCCCCACCCCCTTATCCAGGGCAGCATTTCCAGAGGCTGACTTATCATGAAAATGGCCGTAATACTCCCGTCTTTATTTTCTTTCAATTCCTGGGACCTGTGCCAGATGTTTTCCCTGACCCTCCCGGCGGCATCAGGGCTGAATTTCAATACAACCCGTTTTTCCGGGTTATTTTCATCCAGCCAGATCCCCCATGCCTTCCCGAAATGCCTGCCGTTGGAAAAACCGACGGGTATTTCATACGTTTCCATCAGTTCCCTTACGCTTTCAATCCTCTCTATCTTGAAATCCCTGATAAAATCTTCTCCGTCGCATTTTGCCAGAACATGAATGGATTTGCCGATACCATAGGGTTCAAAAGAATAAACCGCAGCTTTGTACCGCTTCGATTTCATATCGTGCTTTGAAAAATGGGTAATCAGCGCCTTTTGTTTTTTAAGCCAGCACAAACTCAGGTTTTCCAGAACGCGCAGGGTGCTGTCCGAACCGAACATACTGTGCAGCTTCCTTATTTCGCTGCTGCTCAGGCTTATCTGCCTGCTGATTCCGGGAGCCTGTTTTTCAAGGCAAAGCGCGATCTTGGCAAGGGCCGAAGCCGTGTGGAGATTATAAACATTCAGTTCACGCGTAATAAGTCTTGCCGAAAGGAACAAGGCGACTATTTCATGGATATTTAGATTTATTGAAGATATTAATTTGGTTTTATCAATCGACAGGTTTCTTCGGTCATCTTCTATAATCGGCAGATGAGTTGATAACCGGTCTATGACTCTTGTTATTCTGGAGCGGTGAACCCCTATCATTCTTGCGATCTCAGAACGCTTTATGCCATCATATACAAGAAGCAGGTCTTTTACTTTTTCATCTATATCATTCACAGCAAAAGCCCTTTTGTAATTATTTTTTTAAAGCTGCACTTTAATTATAATTGTTTTTTCCGATTCCGCAATTTAAATTAAATAAACAATCCATCCTGCATAACTGAATTATTCCAGTAAAAAACCAGATTTTTATATACAGCAAACACCCCTGATACTGTTAAGCAAAATCCCGTTGTGCTTTCCTTCAAATTCCGGTTTTGCTTATAACGGCCGCCATCAGCTGCCTGGCGTTAAGCTGGCGCGGTTGTTGCGCAAGCAAGAACCGTGACAGTAGCCAGGTCTGCTGCATGTGTTTGTTAAAACGCAAACGAGTCATTATCTATTCATACATTGAATTAATTGGTTCAACAATTGAATTTTCTCTACAAATTTCTTGTATTATACTTTTATATTTGCTTGTGCTTTTAGGATGAAAAACGATTGAATGAATGATCTTTGTTATATTAATTTTTGGTGCATAAAATATTATTCCTGAATTATCAGCTAATTGAAACATGTTTTTGCTTAATTCACATTTATTTTCTCCAGTAACAAAAGCAGGACTTATAACGGCCCTAACTTCTTTTTCAAAAGAATATTTTAAATCTTTATGCATAATTTTTTGTAGGAAATTCAATGAATTAGGTATAATTGCATCCTTTTGATAATTAATATAGCGGACAATTCCAATATTTACATAATCTGGTAGCTCTTCATATAAAGTAATGTAATCTGTTGATAATGCAATCGATTCAGAAGTTGAGGCATAATATTTCCACATTTTATGGTTTTCTTTCGAATTCATGTGCCAGCAGCTAACATAGTATTTATCTCTGAAAAATTGTGTAAATTTATTAAATTTATATTTATTTGATCTAAATATCTCCTTTTGGTTGTTGCCCTTCCAACGGGTCTTCAAGATTTATAGCTTTTGGGAAAAAGAGACGCCTATGTTCAACCAGCCATTGGAATTTCTCATTATCCATATATCGCCAGATAGTGATTTTTATATTTTCTGGTTGAGGAAACGCCGGATGATTACTTCTCATATTTTCCTAACAAATATTCCATGGCACCGCAACACCTCCAAAGTGCCAACGGTAACATGATAAAAGTGTTACCTATGTCTTGACCCTTCCTGCCCGATGGGTCAATCTAACATATTAAATCACCACTTTCCCATAAACCTCACCCACCCCGCCGTCATCATGAAAACCATTAATCAAAACCGATCTACCCATTATCCCGCAGCAGCCGTACTGCACCGAAAAACCCGGGGAAAAGCGAATCAAGGATGTATTTTTAAATCAGCCCTGATAAATTATACCCCGTATCCCGGATACGGCAACAGTGTAATATTCCGTTTTTTACCTCAACCCCCTCAAAACCCCTATATCCCGAATTTAAGCCTGCATAAATTCAAAATTTAAGCCTGCTAAACCTCTCCATTTAAGCATGCTTAATATCTCTTTTTAAGCCTGCTAAACCTCTCTTGTTTAGCCTGCTGAACAAAAGTACTTTATTAGGCTAAACAAGACACCTTCAGCCTGCTGAACAGGAACACTTCAGCAGGCTTAAATTTAAATTTTAAGCATGCTTATTTTCAAAATTCAAGTGCCTTATTTTCCGGAATACAGCTTTTTGCCCTGTTTTTTATGTTTTCCCGGGAAAATATGACGCAAACGATAAATAATTTATCCCGGCCCGGCCGAAAGAACAATATCCCACGCTGCGGGGGCAAAAATACAGGAAAAATATAAAGATTTCCGTGAAATATATATTTCTCACGTAAGTCATTAAATATCCCTTATCACTTAACGCCCTTCGCGTCGTTGCGTCGTAGCGTGAGGTAATTATCAATGTATGTTCATGAAAGCAGCTATAAAAGGATAAACGACACCACAGCGGCCGCAATCAGGTAAAACCCGAAATAGTACAGTTTACCCTTTTTAACAAGCCTGAGCAGCAGCAGAAGGCTGATCAGACCGAAAACAAAGGCGCTTGCAAGTCCTGCGGCCATGGCAGGGGCACTTATTGCTTCGGAAAGCGTATCGATGTCTTTCAGATCAAGCAGTGCGGCGCCAAGGATCGCCGGTATGGACAACAGGAAAGAAAGCTCTCCCGCCGATTCGCGGCTTATCCCGCGGAAAAGTGATCCGGATATCGTCATTCCGGACCTTGAAATGCCGGGAAGGGTCGCAATCCCCTGGGCAATGCCGAGAAATATGCCGTCTTTCCAGTTCAGGTCCTTGTATTTCCTTTCGCCTGTAAACCTTGCTGAAAGAAAAAGGACCAAAGCTGTCACCAGGAAAAAAACGCTTGTCAGCCTGGGAACTGCCTTGAAATCAAAGTTTTTAACAATCAATGCAAGTCCGGCTGTAAATACGGAAGCAAGCAGAATAAACAATGCGGCCCTGAACCAGACCCTGTCCTCATCATTTCCTTTTTTAAAAAGAGTCAGGAAGAACCCCCTTAAGAGCTTCCGGACCGCTTTCCGGAATATTATCACAATTGCAGCAAGTGTCGCAAAATGAAGAAGTATATCAAAAAGCAGAGGCACCCTGATACCCATCAGGCTTTCGGCAACTAACAGATGGCCGGAGCTTGATACCGGAAGGAATTCAGTTGCCCCCTGGATAATTCCAAGTATTATTGACTGTATTACTGTCATGTCATGTCCTTTCTGTCTTAATCAAGCTTTACCTTGTCCCATTCCGGAAAAAACAGGGCAAGAATGTCCTGCGGATTATTTTTAAAATATAATTCATTATATATCAAGGCTCCCGCAATTATATTTCTCATATAGTTCCAGGTAATGTCAACCGGGACTGATTCGGCAAACACCATTACCGGAAAACTTCCTGTCTGTTCCAGCCATTCCTTAAGCCTTCCGGGTCCCGCATTATATGCGCACAGGGCCTTTGCATAATCACCGAACCTCTCCTGCAGATTCTGAAGGTACCAGCTTCCGAATGAAAGGTTTGTTACGGGATCATTAACATCATATTCGGCAACATTAAGCCTTGCGGCAATATCCGCAGCAGTAGACGGCATCAGCTGACTGAGTCCCTGCGCCCCTGCCGAAGAAGTTACGCTGCAGTTGAAAAAACTTTCCGCCCTGACCGTAGAGTAGAAAACGGGTTCCGGTATATCACGGTCCTTAAGAGCTTCGCCGAATTCCTTCTCAAGAACATAAGGATAATAAAGCCCGTAAGTCTGTTCATCGTATGCCCAGTCCGGGCGGTAAAGCCCCCGGTGAATTATTCTCATCGATTCATAAATCAGCCCTTCCCTGTTCAGGTCTGCAGAAAGGGTCCGCAAAAATTCCTTGCTGAAAATTTCATAATTATCCAGGGCTATATCACAGGCAAATTTATAAAGCCCGAATTTCAGATACTGTGCCGCAAGTCTTTCTTCTTCGGATGGTTCGGGAATTCCGGCTGCTTCCGCGCTGTCATCCAATGCATTGTCAGCCTTATCATAAAGATCAAGCGTTCTGCCCTGCATCACTCTTGAGACAATACCGATAAAATTCTTCGGGTCCGCTTTATCAATAAGGCCCAGAAATTCATTTCTTTGCGCTTCAGCCAGGTCCAGATATCCGAATGAATCAAGGACCAGAGACACCCAGGCGATCCTGATTAATATGTATTTATCCGCATGATTCCTGATTTCGTTGTAAAACTCATAAATCTCCGCGAATTTGCTGTTCCTTACCAGGTAATTTATATACCAGTCAAAGGTATCGTTAAAATAATCCGCATCTTTCCAGTTTGACATGAGAAAGGAAAGCTTCTCCCTGAATTTTCCCGGATTGTTTCTGGCCATGCTGTCAAACCAGTACCAGAGAGGTCTCTGCCTGTCTGCTGCCGCGGTAAGGTTCCAGATTTTCTCATACCAGATTTCCGCGGAACCGTACCGGGAAAACCTGCGTTCAATTGTTCCAAGCTCCCGGTAAATCTTCAGCTGGAAAGCCGAACCCGGAGAAGCAAGATCAGCCAGTTTCGGCAGGACTTCGCGCAGATAACCCTGTTCCCTTGCCTGCAGCATGGCATCGATAAAAAAGTCAAACAGGGCTGAATTCAGAAAATCATACCTGTTTTCTGTCCAGGCCTTCCTGAACATGAAAGATGCCGGTCCATAATCTTCAGCCGAATAAAGCAGTTTTGCTTTCATCAGACTTGAATGATCCATATCTTCGGGTATGGCTATTTCATTATTTAACAGATACAGATAAAGACGGAAAAGAAGTTCCCTGTCGTATGTCTTCAGAATAAAATCATAAAGTTTTTCACTGAACCGGCTGCCGTCTGTTTCAAAAAGGCTGACCAGGATAATAAGTTTTCCCTCTTCGGACATGTTATCATGTTCCTTGTAATTCTCAAGTATCCCTGCATAGTCTTCCATTCGGTAGAGGGCAAGCATCTGATAATATTCCCTTGTC
>CAZKOK010000258.1:0-2023 GCA_964554355.1 uncultured Spirochaetia bacterium
TTATCAGGATGAAGGGCATGCGTCTTCCTATTTTGGTTGATGTCCTGTCTGATAAAACTGTAATAATCGGGATCAGAAATACAGCAAAAATATTGTCCAGAGTCATAATTGTCCCGATTACCGCTTTTGACTCAATAAACTTTTGCAGAAAGATAGGAATATAGGTATCATACAGAGGATCCATCATTCCCATTGTGAAAAATCCAAATCCGATTAAAAAAGTAGGGCCAAAATATTTCTTAAAACCTTTTTTCATATTTCCTCCGGTTTTATCACGTTATATTGAGCCGGGGCGTGAGTCAAGGAAAATTTTAAAGTATACCGGAATCTTATTCTATTTCATTTTTGATCTGTGTATGAACAAGGAAAAAGAAAATAAAAATAACCACAGAGACAAAAATATTACCCTGAAATTCGAGAAGATCATACAATGGCAGAAGAGCGAGTGCAAAAAGAACAGTCCCGCTTATAAAATAGAATTTTGTCAGGCTGCTGCAATTAATCAGGCCTCCGGTTCTCCTGATAATCAGAAACAATACAAGAAGTTCAACGGCTGCTACAATCAGAAAGTTTACCGGACCGTATGATATGCCTGACATGAATGCCAGAAAAATCCAGGGGAACAGCGTTGAAAGAAGTCCGAGGAAAAAGGCTGAACCGTATTTTTTAACCGGCATTTCGGCAGGTTCTGTATCCTTCTTTTTCAGGGAGTATGCGAGTGCCCCAAGTGTCAGAACCAAAGCGGCAGCAATCAGAACCGGCAGAACCGGGGTTTTAAGTTCTATCTGAAACCAGCTTACTGTAAGTATTCCTGCCAGTGAGCCGATGGCAATTCCGGTAACTGGTTTATTCAGCCATGGTTCGGATGCGCGTTCTCCTGCCAGGATTTCGGTAAATTTCACAGGGACAAGGACCCCCATCAACGCAGTATAAAAAATGGATTGCGTCATTTCCGCCCAGTTTATGTTCCAGACGAAATCATATTTCAGTAATTCGGCATCATCGGCTGCATATGTTGAGTCAAATACGCCCCGCTTGACCAGTATGGTGATAAAAATCCCGAAAGCAAGGGCCAGAAAAAAAAGACCGCGCGATCCTGAATTCCAGCGTACGGAAGCCTCGCGGCATATCAGGGCCCCGAAACCTATCGGAAAAACCAGATAAACAAGATTCGGGAGGCTGGCAAAACCTCCAAGGCTTATGTTCAAACTTAAAAGAAGGCCGAAAACAGGCGCAAGAATAAAAAGAAATATCCCGGGGAACCGCCTGACCAATTGAATAAACTTTTCCATATTTTCCCCCTTGATTTCTCTTATATCTATTTTGTAGCAGAAATTGCGTTTTTTTTCCATAAAAAACCTGCAACACCTGACAAGTCTTTTATGCGGATAGGATGATTTATTCCGGAACCTGGATTTTTACGCAGCAGCATAAGGGAAAAAATCCGGCCGGTGATCATCCTGTCACTGGCCGGTTCCCGAAACATGGTTCAGTTAAAACACTAACAAAATGTTCATTGTATCATTTATATCGGGCGCGGTGTCTTTCCAGTATCTGTAGGTATAAGTAAGAGGCCCATCCCTGTATAAATACATATTATTGATGTCAGTATAATCATAATTTATATAGTCGGCGCTGGGGTAAATGACCATATTGTAAGCTTCTTCATTCAAATTTATGGTCCCGGAACCGTCAAAATCAACCCAGAAATAAACATAGTAGGAACCGGGTTCCAGGTCGCTGTTGGCCTGCCATGGGATATAATACTCAGCGGTGTCTCCGCCGTCAGTATACGGACTAAGCGGCACAAAGGTATGGACTTCACCTCCATTGTTAATATAAATATCCCGGTCAAACGTTATTACAAGACTGCTGTCTGCCGACAGATTATTGGAACTGAAATCCATTATTCCTCCCGGCACTACCGTTTTCAAATAGCATGATGTTAAAACCGTCAGACAGAGTATGAGTCCTGTAATTGTGAGTAATACAGTTTTGATTTTCATTTTTTTCCTTTCTCCTT
>CAZKOK010000258.1:2033-4474 GCA_964554355.1 uncultured Spirochaetia bacterium
GATATTGTATAAAAGCTTTTCTTATTCATATTTTACCACAGGTTTCTGAATTTTACGATTTTAACTGAAATGTTTCATGATATATATGAATAAATTTCGAAGGACACGAATATCACAAAAAGCCCTTGCTGCATAACAAAGGAAAAATACGGCAATGTGAAATGCAGAAGAACGGCGCCTTCGGCCTGTAATTCACAGGAAATCAGGGTTTATGTGATTATGAAAGAATGGGTTTTTCTGTATGACGAAGAAAACCATGAATTGGCAGAAATAATTGCTGAAGACATCAGGGAAAATATAGTGACCCGGAAAATGATGAAAGCCTCACCGACGGGGCCTGCTTATATTGCCGATTTGTCCAGAATGAACAGTCCCTTTTTAAGGACAGATGGAGCAAAGCGCTTAAGCGCCTGGGTCGACACCGGATATATCAGCCGGAATGTATGCCTGTATTGTGCTGCCGCAAACCTGGGGGCTGCTGTCCTGTCTCTTGTAAACAGGGACAGACTCCATAAACCCGGCAGATTTTGTAAGCAGATTAAAAACACTTGAAGTTAAAATAATTATTGAATAATCATTGATTTCCTGGAAATCAGACAGGATATCTTTTCCGGCATGAAACTTTGTGAACTCTGTCTCCTCTGTGTGCTCTACTTCACCCCAAAAAAGCCGCCATCACAGCGGCTATTAATATCACTTAAATCATCCTGCGCACATTTGCAGTACCCGCAGCTCATACAGGTAATGCATCCATTCTTTTTATCATCGTTCGTCGGGTTCATCTGACCACCAAACTTAAGTTTGGTGGCAAGCCGCAAAATCTTTGATTTTGTGGTCAGACGACCGCTCCTCACGCCGGGGCGGGGCTCAGGAGTGATCAAGTAACTCCTTCGCCCTTACCTGTTACGCACATTTGCTGTACCCGCAGCTCATACAGGTAATGCATCCGTCCTGATAGGTCAGTTTGCCGCGGCATTCGGGGCATTCGGAGTCGCCGGCGATTACTTCCTCGCCGTCGCGGATGTATTTTTTAAGTACGCGCGAGACGCTTCTTTCAAAGCCGATGAAATTTGAATCTTTGACAAGCTGATCGACTACGTACTGGATCGGCGTCCCGTGGCGCAGGGCCATCGAAATGAAACGGGCGAGGGCGGCATCCGGGGAGTCGTATGCGTTTGTGAAATTTGGTAACTTCACGGTTTCCTTGCCGTTTTTAAAGATAAGATCGTAATGGCCTTTGCCCATTTTTCGTACTATTCCCTTGTCGTGGTCTTCCAGGTCAATTTCGGATTTTGGGTCGTCAATTACGAATATTTCATAGAGGCTGTTTTTAAGAAACCCGAGAATTACGATATAGGCCTTTCCCTGGACCGTCATGCGATGTATGTCGCAGGCCAGGTCTTTCGGCCTTTCCGGAGCGTAGGCCCTTTTAATGGCCACTTCGGAATATTCAAGAACGCCTTTCATGCTTCCTTCGGGGTTGAATGTTGTAAATCCTTTCAATCCCTTTTCGTAGGCGTACATGAACAGCGTCTTATATTCCTCGAATGATGTTCCCGGGGGAAGGTTCAGGGTTTTTGAAATGCTGTGGTCGATGTAATCCTGAAATGCGGCCTGAATATCAATTGACTTGTAAGGATCGATGCTCATTGTGGTTATAAAATAATCCGGCACATTGTCTCCGTGCAGTTCGCGGTATTTGAGATAGGCATAATCATAGACGGTTTCTTTTCTTGTCTCGTCTCCGCGTCCTGTGCGGATGTTTCTGTTGAAAGAAAGTGAGAATATCGGTTCAATTCCCGAAGAGCAGTTCTGTCCGACGGTCAGCGATGTTGTGCCGGTCGGGGCGATTGTGTTCATCTGGACATTCCGCATTCCCTGCTTTCTGATTTTTTCCTTTATTGAACCTGGCAGTTTTTTTACGAAATTCGCGTCAAGGAATTTTCCGGCATCAAATGCCGGGAAGCTGCCTTTTTCCGCTGCAAGGTCCGATGAAGCAGTGTATGATGCATCCCTCATGCTGCGGGCGATTTTGGCAGACATTTCTATTGATGCGTCATCGCCGTATCTGATTCTCAGCATTGCAAATGCATCGCCGAGGCCTGTGAATCCAAGCCCGATTCTCCGCCACTGTTTTGAAAAATTTTCAATTTTTTTAAGAGGATAGGCTGTCATGTCCAGAACATTGTCAAGGAACCTGATGCCTGTCGCCACGGTTTTTTCGAATTCCTCAAAATCGAAAGCGGCCTCTTCTGTAAAGGGGTTTTTCACAAAATGCACAAGATTGACTGCAGAAAGACAGCACAGCGAATATGATGGCATGACAAGCTCTCCGCAGGGGTTGACCCGGTCCATTTTGAAGGCCCAGTATCCGTTGTTGTATCTTTCCACGGTATCGGTATTAAAAATACCCGGTTCGTTATGAAGAAAGGCATTTTTTA
>CAZKOK010000258.1:4484-6166 GCA_964554355.1 uncultured Spirochaetia bacterium
TTTTTACCAGAAGATCATACAGATCGTGCGCTTTTACTGTCTTGTAGACCTTTCCTTCAAAAGTCAGATCCCAGTCCTCGTCATTGTTGACGGCTTTGATGAATTTGTCCGTAATCTTGACCGAGATATTGAACTGGGTAAGTTCCTTGTTTGTGTCACCCTGCTTTATTGTGATAAAATCCCCGATTTCAGGGTGGGAAATATCCAGAAGCGCGATATGTGCCGACCTGCGCTGTCCGCCTGTCATAATGGTTTTTGCAGACTGGTCGAAAATTCTCAGGAACGAAATTACTCCGGAAGATTCACCTCCTCCGGTGAGTTTATCGCCTTTCGGTCTCAGTTTGGATATGTCAAAACCGACGCCGCCGCCCATTTTGCTGATCATTGCATCTTCCTTTAGCGAATCGTAAATTGCTTCCATCGAATCTTCAATATCAATGGTAAAGCAGTTGTTATAGTTTTTCATCGGGCTGCCGGGCCTGGCGTTTGCCAGAATTCTGCCAGCAGGAATGAGTCTCCCGCCAGAAATTTCATTATAGAATTTTTCTTCCCATTCCTTTCTTTTTCCCGGTTTTTCAGCGGATGCGATTTCTGCCGCGATGCCGCGGAATACATTATCTTCGTTTTTTTCGTCATGAAGCATGTACTTTGTCCTGAAAATCTCGCCGCTTATGTCCTGCATCCATCTGGTCATATTTTAACTCCACATATAGTGTTCTTATTTACATCTTCGGCAATATTACCACCATATTTAGCGGAAGTAAATTAAATTCCTGTAAATTCATTAAAAAAAGCTGATAAAATTGGTCATAATTATTACAAACTGATATTTCTTGCTGCTTTCCGCTTTTATGGTATACTGAAAATATCAGTAACAAAAGATTATGCAAGGTAATGACTGTCTTAATAATCTATGAAGGAGAGTCTTGATATGAAAAAGATAACTGTCCTGTTATTCTGTTCTTTTGTAATTTTCAGCTGCGTTCCGGAAGATGAACCGACCCTGGCTGAAGCCCAGGCGGCGCTTGATGTTTACGGTGAATTCAGACTTTGCGTTACGGATCCAGATTTTCTTTCAGCTTCTGGAGTGACTGTTGATACTGATAGTACGACATATTATGATATAACCTGTACAGGAGTTGATTTTAATGGAAACACCATTGACGGTACAATTTATGCAACAATAGATACATCATCCGATCCGGAGCTTATTGGATTTACATTCAATGTTATTGTAAACGGGAACAGTATTACCGGAACAGTTGTCCTGGATCTTGATATGACAGGAGTCGGAATTGTTGAGACCTTCGGAATGGATATGGCATGTACTGCGGAAGGTTATGTTACCGGGACAATAACAGCCAACGGTTATGTTTTTGACATCGGTGATTTTACGGATGTCGATACATATTTTCTGTCCTGAATATTCTGATTAATAAAGCCGGCAGTTAAGGCTGCCGGCTTTATTATGTGAAAGTTTATTTCCTGTTCGCTTCACGATTTATATGTTCTGCGAGGCGCCGCAGAATAATTTAAATCGTTACGAAACGAAAGGAAATAAAGCGAACCGCAGAGTAAGGATAAATCAGCCGTTTTGTTTTCTTGAATACTGCCGGAAAATCAGGTAAAACGATAGATAAGAAAAACCAGGAATATATTATGACGGAAAAGCTTTTTTATCA
>CAZKOK010000259.1:0-6143 GCA_964554355.1 uncultured Spirochaetia bacterium
CTTCCGTGCAGGCAGATCTTTATGACTGTTCATTTCATTTCCGCATCCCGCATAGCAGAAACGGCAGAAATTATTGCAGCGCTTGGTTACGGCAATTTCCCCCAGAACAGGCAGCTTTGTATAATCAAAAGTGTAAGGTTCGGACAGGGTATCGGGCTTTTTACCCTCGACTGCATCCTGTATGCTGCGCATGAAAAAATCTATGTCCCTTATCTTCGCGGAATCAAGACCGGGTATCTCCGGGAGTTTCTTTCCGGATTCAAGCCACCGGAAAATCTTTCCGCCCGTTGAGTTAAGCTTAAACACCTTGTTCGGAGGAACAATCAGGACCTGGTCAACTTCCCTGAACAAAAGATAAGGCCTTACCGTATTGAAATAATTTTCCAGAGATTCAAGGTTTTCAAGTTCTGCAGATCGGATCAATGCGCCCCTCCGGAAACACATGCTGAGTGACATGCTGAATGACATGCCGAATGGCAGGCCGAGTGACAGGCCGAATGGCAGGCTGAATGACAGGCGTTGTGGCAGGCTGAATAACAGGCATCTACCGTTCCTGCTGCCAGTGCGGGAGTAAAACAGCCGGAAAAACAGCCTGAACTCTTCATGAAATCTGCAGCAGTTCCCCGGATTTCCCTGGGGAGACCAAGGGACCTGACTGTTTCCGGATGACGATTGTAATGATGATAGCCGTACCAGTAATACCAGTAATGGTCGCTGCGTATATACTGCCTTTTTACCTCTATTGTGTCATTTTCTCTTTCCTGTTCAAGATACTTTTTCCGGTAATGCGCTTTCGTTGCTTCTATATCGCAGTCCCAGATCTTCTCCTGCAGGCTTTTAAGGCATTTTTCAAAAAAGTCAGCCATCAGTCCGGACAGGACATTTCCTTCAGTATCAAAACAGGCCAGGAAATCCTCTTCAAATTGCCGGGAGGCCTTTTTTGCGGAAATTATTTTTATTTTCAGCGGCGAGCGGTCAATTACTTCAATAATCCGCTGGACTGTCAGTCCATCGAGCATTATCGCCACCACCATCGGCAGTTCAAGCTCCAGAAGCAGCGCGACCTCTACAGGATGCAGCCCTTCGGCGATCTTTCCGGGAATATGATACGTACCGCTTACGAGTTTCGGCGGAACCCAGACATCGCCTGCCCAGGTAATTCCCTTAAGCGCTTCCCTGTTTACAGCCAGTTTTTTCCTCTTTGCGCTATAGGCGAGAAGTGATATCAGTATTCCGGCTGCGCTTAAGACAATCAGCAGTACAATATTGAATCTGTCAGAGTCAGTCATATATGAACGGTCATCAGAACTCGGTTGCGGAAATGCATTCGCGCTTTCTGCTTTATTGGAACTGCTTTCGGCTTTATTATTACTGCTTTTGGGTTCCTTTACCGGCAGCTGGCTGTCTGCATTAAACTTAAGGTAATCCGCCGGAAAATAGATCTGTATTTCCTGGGATTTGTTTGAAGGTATATTTTCCTGATAAAACAGGACCGTAAGATAATACTGTCCGTTATCTCCGTGCAATCCGTAATAATCAATTTTATTTTCACTGTTTACAAAGGTTTCCGTAAGCATCGGAACTGCGGCCTTTTCTTCATCTGTAAGGGTTTCCGCGCCAACAGTAACCGGCAGAATAATTCTGGTCGCCCTGTAATCTGCCCTTGTGTCCCATTCGTTGCTTCCGCGGTGAATATAAATAAGTTCCTGTCCGTCAGAAGATACAGTCTTCCCGACATAACCCATTCTGATAAAATCACTGTAATAATTGAAAAAAAAGTATGCCTTCCCGCTGAAACCTTTGCCTTTGGCAAGTACAATATCAAAAGTATCACTGGAGTATCTGCTGATATCAAGCGCGCTGCGTGTCCCGTCAGGCAGGTCCGCGTAGCAGCGTTCCGCATTCCAGGAAATCTGTCTGTCCTCCTCCTGAAAATAGAACCCGTGCATTTCACCCCCGGAGGCATTCCATTCCAGCCTGTAAAAAATATCAGCTGTGGCGTCCGGCCTGAGAAGTATATCGGTCTCTATTGATATGAGTTTTGTATTAAGCGGAAAACTGAGTGTTGAAATAAACAGAAACAGAAGTGCAGCCGGTATCTTTTTCATTTATTCAGATCCTCCAGTACAGACATTTTTTCTGTTCCTTCGGCGCCGCCCCCGGACCTGATAATTGCGTCCTTTATTTTGACAGCTTCCGTATCAAGGGCTTCAAGCGTCCGTTTTTTTACATTTTTAAAAGGGTTCATATCATTCATGCCGAATCTTTTTTCGGCGGAATCATCATCAATTTCATTGAGGAATATTGACAGAATATTCAGGCTGTTTTCCAGAGCTTCATGGGCAAATGGCTGAATGGTTCTTTGTGCTTCGGCAAGTTCAATATAATTTCCGGCCTTCTGGATAAGATAAAACACTTTTGCCTTTATTTCAGGATCGCTGATCCTCAGGAATTTCAGCTTGTCCCTGTTTTCCGATGCGGTTTTAAGGGACCCGGCATAATCAAGTTCGATAAGTCTGTCTTTCTCCCTGACAGCAATTTTAGCGCCGGCCCCTGACACAAGCACCAGAACAAACATCCCGCCACCAGCCCCTGCAGCCGCAATAAGCGAAATAACTGCCGAAACCCCGGCCAGAAGCATGCCGCAGAAACCAATAAGCGGAAAAACAAGATTGAATATTCCTGCAGAAGAACGCAGATAAAAACGGAGAAACGACTTTAATTTCATAATTAACAGGTTAAACTGAAAAGAAAAAAACTGCAATAAATTATATTATTTTGCAGCGCGCCTGATAAACCGCGGAAAATTATGGATGGAGGATGGGTTCCGCAATCAGATACTGTTCTTCAGGCTTAAGCAGTACTATATACTTTCAGCTGTTGAAAATCAGTTTTATCGTTTTGATGCAGGAACAGGTTCACGTCTTTTTTTGAGGTAAATACCGCAGAATCTGCACTTTGCCTGTTTTTCTATGCATGACGGGCAGACGTAAAAATACTTTTTGCAGTGGTCACAGTGAAAATTCCTGCTGAATTCCATAAACAGCCTTCCGCAGATATCGCAAACAACTTCTGTCCTCTGAGTAGCCATTTTGCCCTCCTGTGTTAAGATTTTCGGCCGGAATACATCCGGTAATTACAAGCGTACCCTTTTTTTTGCAATTAATCATCAACTTTTTTTTGGGAAAAAAGGCCACAGAGCAGACAAAGTTTACAGAGGTTGTCGTACTTTCAGGCTGTACAGGGGTCAAATGCATACTTTTTATTGATCCACAGAGGGCACAGGGAACACAGAGTTTTTAGTGAAAGATTATCTGACTTCCGACATGCAGTATCCTGTTTAGCTTTTTTTCTTTGGGTTTAATAAACCATAAATAAAAATTCAGATTAAAGAATATATATCATGGAAAATCATTGAATTGGATTTATGAAAATCCCTCTGTGTTCTCTGTGCACTCTTTGGTTCAACTATTCAAGACTCAGAATCTGATCCTTTGTCAATGCAACCTCCCAGACTGATATCTCGGACACATTCCCGTTGAAATTATAGGTCATCAGTCCTGTGTCGGCCGGGCCGCCTGTGGCTGTCAGGAAATGGATCGGTATGGCGGATTTCTGCAGGGCAGAAAAGGGAGTGTTCACCTCTTTTACAAGCTTTCCGTTCAGATACAGATATATTTTGTCTTTCCCGACTGAAAGGACAAGATCTGTCCAGGCCAGCGGCGTTATCGCAGAGGCGGCAGCAATGGTGTAGTAATTACCGGCTTCATCGGCCAGATAGACAACACAGTTCCCGTATGTATAGCATACGGCGAATTTGCCGACCGCTTTATCTCCGCTTGTGCTTTCCCACATCGAGACTATGTACTGTGTTTTCACGGGATTATAGATTTTGAAGCGGGCGCGGAATGTTAGTTGATCAGCGTTTAGAAGTGCATCGGGCGCAGTTGTTATAAAATATTCTCCGTCTCCTGTTGTATAAATCGATTCATTTTTTCTTTCAAGCTGATCGGTATCAAAGGTATTTACGGTATTGATCTTTATCTGAACAGACTGTGAGCCCGTATTGACAACAACACTGTTAAAAAGGAAATTGATTAGCGGTGCAGGAATATTCCCGGAGGAAGAAGCACTGACTGAAGAAGATGGATCTTCCAAAGCGGCATCTGATTCAGTCTCTTCGTCACCGAATTCACCTTTTACAATTCGTGAGCGGTCAATATCTATTGTGCCGTATTCGGTTTTTATTTTGACCGTTTTCTCGGTCATGGAAATTATCTGACCGGTTATCTTGTCGCCGTTGGCAAGCCAGATGACATCGGCATGAACAATCAGGGTAAGTGAAAGCATAACCGCAAAAAAAAGGCATCTTTTCATTTAAAGTATTCCTTGAAAATCCGGTTACAGATTATCATTTATTTCTGCTTAAATCAATTTATATCAGTTATTACTGCAAATCCGGATAATTATCGGGAAATATGTTATGTAATATTTCTAAAATTATTAATCTGCATATGAAATCAGATCCAACGGTTTTTATCTCACAGAGAAATAAGACCTAATGATCTCAAATCGAATCAACCTTAATTACAATCTTTATATACTTCATTATGCAGGTCGTTTATACTGAATATATGAGTTTCGACTGCAAATACAAGGGACCGGAAAGATTCTGCTACAGGCTGAAAACGGAATGCACTCCCGGAAAACCGGGCTGTGTTCTTTACGGAAAATTCTCTGTCCCATTTCATGAAAAGGAGGAAAGCAAAAAGGCAGTCAAAAAAGGAAAAAAATGAAAAAACCGTAAATCCTGAACAATATATTATATTTTCTATATATTATTATTGACATTCAGCATAGTTTTCCTTATACTTTGATTAACTTCCAAGGAGTCATTGTGGAAAAAATCGAAGCGATAAATAAAAGATATTCCGGACTTTCAACATCAAACTGCTGTCTTTCCTGCGGAGGTGCTGCCAAATACAGCATAATTAAGGAACGAGAATATACTCTGGACCTGGGAAGCGGCAGAGGGAATGATGTTATCAGAATGGCACAGCAGGCCGGTCCTGAAGGAAAGGCTTACGGACTGGATATCTCGGACGGCATGCTTGAGACAGCAAAAAAGAATGCTTCCAAACTTGATATCTCCAATACCGAATTTATCAGGTCCGAACTGGAAACAATTCCTCTTCCCGACCGGCATATAGACTGCGTCATTTCCAACTGCACAATCAACCATGCTGCCGACAAGAAAGCAGTCTGGAGTGAAATTTTCCGCGTCCTTAAAAAAGGCGGCAGATTCGTGGTCAGCGACATTTATTCGCTGGAAAAAGTGCCCGAAGAATATGCGAAAGACCCGGAAGCCATTGCCGAATGCTGGGCCGGAGCCGTAACCAGAGAAAACTATCTTTCGACTCTCGAAGAATGCGGTTTTTCGGGAATTGAAATAATTGAAGAAAGCGTCCCTTATGAAAAGGGAAAAATCAAGGTGGCAAGTTTCACCGTACGGGGCATCCGCCCTGCAGGGTGTTGCTGTAATAATCAGGGAGTGTTTCATGAAATCACTTATAAGAAAAGGCAAAAAGGGAGATAAAAAAACTGCGCAGTGCTGCGCAAAGATCTCCAAAGTCGCAGCAGGCTGCCACGACTAGGCCGGAACGGGCCTGAATTAAATTCTCCCGGACCCGGAGGGTGGTCAGATATGCGCGCATTATTTGATCACCCTCTTTTTTCAGGAAAAAGGCAGAGATGGAACAGAAAAAAGCGGAGTTTTCCCGACATAACATAATAAGAAAAATCAGGGATTCGCAAGAATATATAATAGTAAATGCTCTTGCCGGACAGGCTGATATTCTTGCGGCTGAAACAGCTGAAAAAATACTTGCAGGCGAAACACCGCAAAAGGAAGACCTGATTGAAAAGAATTATCTTGTTGATCCTGAAGAAGAAAAAAAACGGTTAACCGAAGCATATCTCGGATTTACCGAATCCGGGGATTCATCGGAAATCCAGATTTTCTTTGTCCCATGGTATACATGCAATTTCAGCTGCAGCTACTGCTATCAGAGCGGTTATGACAACAGGATATCGCCTCTGAGTAATGAAGTTATTGATGCATTTTTCAGTTATATAAAAAATAT
>CAZKOK010000260.1:0-6129 GCA_964554355.1 uncultured Spirochaetia bacterium
GCAAAATATAATGAAATAAAGGGGCCTGCATTCAATTTCCCTACAATAGTGGGAAGACTGTTCAACGGAAAGACCTTTGAACCGGCTCATGAAGTCCAGATAATCCTGCTTGATTCAAACCAGCAGCCTGTCCCGATGATTAACGACAACTGGCAGAATCCCTATCTGATAGTCAACAATACATCAGGGAATTTCATCTTCTGGCCCTCTCCCGAAGCGGCATCAAAAACAGGAGAAGAAAAATCATACCGTTTCCATCTGCTTGTGGAAGATGAAAGATACAATAAAATCGAACATTATTTCGATCTGGAGCTTACATCCTCTCCGGAAGCCGATTATGAAATGAAGATTGAATTCTCGCACAAGATCGAGGATCTGTATCTGTTCGCTTCCGGCGAAGTCTGACCAACTAAATCACAAGGAAAATAAATCACGCAACGAACACAAAGATAGAAACGACGCAACGTTTTTTAATGGTTTTTTGAAAACCCAAAATTTAGTTTGAATAAATTGCATACTGAATGGAAGATATTTACGCCCAAATCCGGCATTATACCGTAGCGCCGCTTCCACCCGTGGCGTTCTTGGCGTGAGGTTCTTTATTCCAGCCCGTCGAACAGGTCTTTCACATCATCCATTTTAAGGTCAAGCGAATCCATGTCGGCTTCCTGTTCATGGGCTGTCCTGGCCTTTAAAGGGAGGTATTTTTCGTTGTAGGCTTCGGCCAGCTGGAATATTTCGTGGTCAGAGTATTTTTCCCTGATTTCAACTTCAAGGGCGTAATCCTTTTCCTTAAAGCCTTTCTTCATTATCTGGATGGGATCTGTGATGTTTATTGCGAAATGGGGGCTGTAGTAGAACATGTATATAAGCACCATTACGACAACAAGCACGAAGAACTGTATGTTTTCACGGGACTGTATCTTTACTGCAGCCTTCAGGCTGAAAAAAAACTTAAAATCATCAATTTCCAAAGGTTCCCATTCTTCAGGAGAGAACATTTTTTCATAATAGGAATTCTCATATCTGGAAAATACTGTTTTATCTTTATATTCAACAATAAGCAGATCTTCATTTATTGCCGAATATACTTTCAGTCTCTCATCCAGACTTCCGTTATTTGAATAAACAAGATTTTCAGCTTCCAGTCTGTTTTTTGCCGATATTTCTGTGTCCATTTTCGGCAGACCGATTAAGGATGACAGCAGCGAAAATACCAGAAGTATAAAAACAAAAGTTGAAACGCTTATTGAAGTTATTTTGGTAACATGATGCTGTGCCATTTTTGAATTTGTGTATTTTATCTGCTTGAAAATTTTAAGGACCCTTAAGAGCCTGAGTATTCTGGCAATTCTGATTGCTTTTACAACCTTGAGAATATTTAAAAATCCGGCACCGCCGAAAGATACCGCTGTTCCCATAATCAGTGTAAAAACAGCAGGTCCCGAATTCAAAAGAAGCAGAGGAATTGAGGCTGCAAAGTCTATCCATCCCCTTCCCTGAATCAGATAGTATTTTACCTTTCTGTCAACAAGGGCATTGTAGAACCGGACCAGAAACTCAACAGTAAAAAAGAGGTCGAAGAAAAATCCGGTGAATACAAGTACCTTGCGTACCGACCATGATGAACCGGCAAGGACAAGCAGGTCTTCCAGAAATGTCTGCACTATTACAAGCAAGATCGCGATTACTACAATGTTTTCCAAAATCTCCGTTGACTTTTTCATGGAAAATTCTCCTGCCTTCCGGCCTTTTAATACTTCCTACCAGTTGTTCTCTGCCGCAAATTTATAAAACTCATCAAGCATTTTTATATCAAACCCGAAAAACCTGAAATTCCGTCTTGCAGTGTTTATCCAGCTTTTTTCGGGAGAAACCGCCCCGCGGTCGACTTTCATGCCGGGTTTGTAATTCTTGTACATAAGTGTCAGGATTGCGGTTATCCTGGATGTGGCCTCAAGATACTGGTTGTCCATAAATGAAACATTTGAATTTATTGCGCTTGTAAATATTTCATCAGGCAGCACTGCAAGCGTTTGTTTTACCATTCCGACTATTTTCTCTGCCTGCGGCACCGTAAGCAAAATAGACCCGTTTTCGGAATGGACTTCACCCGAATTATAAATGTAAATCAGCGGTCTTAACAGAAGAGAAAGCCTGACCATATTGAGGATTTCCTTTACTCCCATCTTGTTAAGCCTCTGGACTTTTGTAAGCTCAAAGAAAATATAGGACTTGTTTTCGAATATTTCATTGATATATTTTTCGGTAAAATTATACTGAAGAACTGTAAGGATGCTGATATATTCTTTTCTTGCTTCGGGATGCTGAAGCATTTTCTTAAGAAAATCAGTAAGGATTTTCCTGATATTGTCTGCAGGCAGAACCCTTTCACGCAGATATGTAAGGAACGAGAGTTCCAGGCTGCTTTTCAGGTAATCGTCTATAAACGGCGTTAACTCTTCATCTATCAGCTCAAGCAGCGACAAATAAAGAATGCGGAATATTTCGTTCCATGGTTTGCCGGGGAAAAAGTTCGGTGAAGAAAGCGTGGGGTGCAGCTGGTTTTTATTAAGATTAAGAAACTGAAGAATCTGCAACTCTTTCCGGAGAGGGTTCAGTGTTCCAAGAGCCGGATTTTCAAGAAGCCTTTTTACGAATATTTTTGATTTTTCGTTTTCCTGGTTCATTTTTTTCCATTTAAGGTGTAAATTTACTGTTAGCTGCTATTTGCTTCTATCAGTACAGCCGCCGGCGCCTCTCCCGGCCGCATTTCGCTCTGAATTTGAGGCTTTTAGTACCTTATTGATATTTTAAGTACCATAATATGTGATTGTCAATGAAAAGACTGATTGTTTTACTTATGATTTTTTCACAGCTCACAAATCTGTACGGGCAGGAATATGTTCCTCCCGAAGAAGAGGCGGCAGATTCACTGTTTGATTTTACTATCGGAGATGAGGAAGTCGAGTTTTTTCTGCAGGGATCCTGGGTCACAAATTTTGCTGGCGGAATCCATTATTCTTTTTCATCCGGAAACGCACCCCTGATTCCGGCGACTGTTCCTGGAATACTGAACGGACTCGTTTTCACAAATACTCCGGACCTGACCATGTCAATTCATTATATGGACAGATTTTTTTTCGAAACAACCTTCGGCCAGGATTATCAGTTTCAGGAGTACATCCTCGGCTACACAGGCGGCGAAGACGAATTTTTACAGGAAATAATAATCGGTAATGCTGATATCGGCAGCATGGAACTGCCTTTTCTTACTATCCCCGAAGCCGGCAAAAACTCACTCGGCTTCAAACTGATAATGGAATCAGACAATACTTCTCATCTTGTTCTCGGGCGTTCGGATAACTTCGGATGGATTGATGATACCTATATCGGTTATTCCAGAGTAAACAGGAATTTTATCCCGGCTTCCGATTACAAACGCGGACAGTTTTTTCTTCTGCCCGATACTGATGTGGAAAATATCGAAATCTATATCGGAGAATCAGGCGGAACTTACAGGCCTGCCCTGATGAGTGAAATTGAAATGTCATCTTCAGAAGGATGGATTTATCTGAAGGAAGGATTGAACAGACCTCTTGCCGTTTATTATACGAAAGGCGGAGTTGAAATCGGGGACCCGACTTATACCGGAAATCTTCAGATTAACCAGAACAATATTGATCCTGAAGGAGTAACCGATCCATTTAGCTGGGTAATAAATATCAATGGACAGCCGGCAACAAATCTGCGTGTGAATATAGATGGGAAAGACTGCCTTGTTCTCTACAGACCGGGAGAACTATCCCGCTTTGAACATTTCGGAACATATGAAGTATTTGAAAAGATCCCGGAACTTGCTACAGATTATAAAACAGAATTTGTGCATAATGGAAAAGCAAACGGGATGGGGCTTGATTTCATAAACATAACCGGCACAATATACACTTTTTTCCCTGAAGGATCAGATTTCAGGGAGATTACATCAAGATACCCGCTGTATGCCGAAAGCAGTATTTATCCGTTTTCGCCCGAAAAGAGTGACCAGCCGTACAGCCTGTCAATTGTAACACTTGGTTCAGGCAGCAGTATCATGCTTCAGGGTGAAATAATTCCCGGGTCACTGGTGATAAGAAAAAACGGCCAGATCAGTTATGATTATCATCTTGAAGGTTTTGAAATAATTTTCAACTCTCTCCTGTCCGACAGCGATGTAATTAAACTGCGTTATCAGCTTAAAAACGGTTCTGAAAAACTCGGGTACCTGACAATGGGGTTTCTTAACGAGTTCACTCTGTCTGAAAAAGATAATATGTATCTTGCAGGCGGACTCCAGTGGAACCGGGGTTCTGCCGGATTTTCCGAAACCGGTTACCAGAATCCCGGGTCATTTACATTGACAGGCGGATATTCACATGAAAGCGATACTTTCAGTTTTTCTGTCGATGGCGGGGTCTCATTTTCAAATCCGGATACAACCGGGCTATATGAAATTGCCGGGATGAATAACGAGGCTGGAGTCCTTCCGATAACTTCCGGGCGCATTGCTCCGGCCTCGGTCCCTGTAGATATGCTGGGAACGATAACTCCGATAACTCCGTCAACAGCAAACCGCGGACGGCTGATTCACAGGAATTACTATTCCGAAGCACCGAACGGCGTCAGAGTACTCAACCCCTATGACAGTCTTCCGGCACCTGCTGCTTCACCATATGCAGACGGAGGACCCACGGGGCCGTATCTTGCAGGCGGCGGTACTTATGTTCCCGGGAATCTGCTGATCTGCGATTACGAATTTGACACTGACGGATGGACAGGCGGCAGCATTTACACCGGGAATGTTCATCTGCTTAAATCCACAGAATACATTGGATTGAGCCTTATGAATGAAGGGGATTTGACTAATGTGGAAATATATCTTCAAATCGGTGCAGTTTCCGAAGATTCTGACGGTGACGGGTCCCTGGATGAAGAATCATCTGTTTATTCTCCGGGATATGATTTTAATGACAATGGGCTGACGCTTAAATTCGGCAGCAATGAATTGTACGGTGATTATCTCCACACAGAAGATGCAAACGCTAATTCGCTTCTTGATGATGAAATCAGTTCAGCGGTCATCACAAAACCGATCACACCTGCTGCCGACGGAGTATGGGAAAATGCTGAAATAACATTCTCTGAATCTGAAAGGGAAATGCTTGCATATTCACCAGCAATCCGAATCATAATCTGCAATGAAAGCGGGGCGGCCCTTTCAGGAAGGCTGCTTGTTGGAAATATCAGTTTTTCCGGAAGCAGTACGAAAATTGATACAGGCGCAGTACAATCCAGAGTTTATCAGGTATCGGATACAGCAGAAGAACTGCATTTCGCTTATCCGGCCAATGCGTTTTTTGCGAACAGGGAAAATGGTTATATTACTGCGGAATGGGACGCACCATCTCCATTAATATTAAGCAGCCCTGTTTCCCCCGTTATACCTGACACATACAGGAAACACGGCTTTTTCATCAGAAACAACAGCGCATCGGAACCGCTTCAGCTGATAGTTGCCGCTTCGGGATCAGGCCATGAGATATTCAGTTATGAATTCACACTCCCTGCTGACACTGACTGGCATAATCCCGAATACAATTTCAAAACTGACACTATTACCCTTGACGGAACAGATGTCACCGCTTCATCATCTTCAAATCCTGGTTTATCCGAAATTGATACAATTACAATAAGTACAACTGTTGATCCTTTTTTTTCCGGATCAATCTCGATCGATGAATACTACTTTGCGGAATCAGATCCCGAAATAAGTGCAGGGATAACCCAGAATCTGACCTGGGAAATCCCCCAGGCCAGCATAATGGTTAACGAATTTCCTGTAATCGACAAGCTTAAATTCGGTCAGAAAACCACATTCACCGGCAGTAATTTCAGTCCGGGTTTCTACAATGCTCCTCCCACACCTGATTTCCGCTCCGCATCAGAATTTTCTGCTGTAATCCTCGGCGTCGAATCCAAACTAAATGCGGATATCCGGTATTCAGGCGGAACCTGGGATGCCGACGGCAGCCAGAGTTTCACTCTTCCCGTAAGGGATGTATTTCATATAAAAGACACGTACGGAACATA
>CAZKOK010000261.1:0-5101 GCA_964554355.1 uncultured Spirochaetia bacterium
CACGGTTTTTCTCGAATCAAGGATAGCCACATCCTGGGGAGTTGTAACAACAACGGCGCCTGTAACATCTCCAATCAGCTGGCATACGCTTAACGGTTCATCACCTGTTCCGGGAGGAGAATCGATTATCAGATAATCAAGAGGACCCCAGTCCACATCACTTAAAAACTGCTTTATCGTTGCCATTTTTAGCGGGCCTCTCCAGATAATCGGGGTATCCTGATTATCGGTAAGCAGCGCGATGCTTACGGCTTTCAAATTGGGAAGCACTTTGAACGGCTCAATTCCTATCGGACCAAACTTAAGCTGCTGTCCTTCTATTCCAAGCATTTTTGCTATGTTGGGACCATGAATATCAATATCAAGTATCCCAACATTCAGACCTTTCATGGCAAGTGAATAGGCAAGATTGACTGAAACTGTAGTTTTACCTACTCCTCCCTTTCCGCTTAATACAATTATTTTATTTTTTATACGGTGAAGATTTGCTTTCAGTCTCTCTTCCTGTTCTACCTGTTCCTGTTTGCTCATTCCAGCCATAAATACATTCCTTAGGGTTATTGATAATTATTCTCATTAGAAAAAGTATATATTCTTCACTATATCTTGTCAATCATAAAGGACCGCGTATCAGATGATCGGCTTTTATCTTGCCGCATAATAGATAATCTTATTATGTTCGGTGCTTTCAATTTTATTGTTTTTCTTTAGCTCTTCCAGATACTTGATAATTTCATTTTTATGAAGATTTAGAACACCTGCAATATCATCCAGAGAACACGGTCGGCGTTTAAGTAAATTGAATATCTCTGTCCTGGCTGTATTCATGAACCCCTGATCGATTGTCCGCTTGAAGTCTGCAATAATTTCAACATTTCCATCCAGATATCCAGCCATTTCAATCATTTTATTTTCCGTAACCGCAGCGGCAAAAGACTCGGCAGGCGGACGTTTTACAGTATTTAACTGGGTTTTATTTGGATTAATCTTTTTTATGATTTTATTCAAATTATACAGAGCTTTCCGGTCAGAATTTATCCCTTCCAGCAAAAACACTTCCAGCCAGATTTCATTATCATATCCGGAAGAAAAATCAATAAGTCCATCAACCATCTTTTTAAACGATATAACGCCGCATGGACGATTAACCTGCTTATAAATTTTACTATCTGAAGCATCCAGAGAAGGTATTACCAGATCTGCCTTATTTAGCGCTTTCTGTACATCCTTATCCCACAATAAAGACCCGTTTGAAAGTACCGCAAGCGGCCTGGAGGTAAGGCTTTTTATTTTTGTGATCAGTTCACCAATATTTGAATATAATGTCGGTTCGCCGGAACCGGATAGTGTAATATAATCAATTTTTATATTTTCATTTAATTTATGCCTCAATTCTCTGATAATTTCATCGACAGAGACAAACTCCTCTCTCTTTGCCGTCAGGATTGTAGTTCTGCCCAACTGACAGTATATGCAGTCATATGTGCATGTCTTGAAAGGAACAATATCAATCCCCAAAGAATATCCCAGCCTTCTTGACGGAACAGGTCCAAAAATATGTTTATAAGCAAAACTGTTTTTCATAATATCACTCTTCTTTAAACAGGATATTTCTGATCTTTTCCCAGATATTCTTTATCTGGTCAGTCGTTTCATTATCAGCATATTCAACAGCTGATATCTTTTTCATCTGGGCATTTGTAAAAACCTTGTCATATTTAATCTCACCCAGAAAATCAGCCCCCGTCTGTCCGGCAATTTCCTTTATCTCTTCGGTTTTTAGCGGATTCAAATCGGCTTTATTAACAATGATACCGGACCTGATCCTGAAAAACTCAATCACATCAAGAATCCTTCTCAGATCATGAACACCTGAAACTGTAGGCTCAGTCACAACAAGCGCATAATCAGTACCTGTTACTGAGGCAATAACAGGACATCCTGTCCCCGGTGATCCGTCAATAAGCGATTTATCAAGATTTGAAGCAGCGGCAAGCTCATTCTTTTTATTTCTTATCATGGCAACCAGTTTGCCTGAATTTTCTTCAGCAATTCCAAGTTTTGCGTGACTCATCGGCCCGAATCTGGTATCAGAAACAAACCATTCTCCATTAATTGATTTTTTAAAGGATACTGCTTCGTATTTACAAACCAGGCTGCATACCCCGCATCCTTCGCACGATTTTTTGTCTATTTGAAATTTACCGGACCCATCACTGACAGTCTTTATTACAGCATCAAATTTGCATGCTTCCATACAGGCCCCGCAGTTAATACATTTGCCCGGATCTATTTCTGCAAGCACACCGCCTGAAAATTTTCCTTTCTTTTTAATTTGAGGATTCAGGACAAGATGCAGGTCCGCTGCATCAACATCACAATCCGATATGGCGATTTTACCCTCCAATGCACAGAAACATGCAGTCAGCGAAGTTTTACCGGTCCCTCCCTTGCCGCTTATGACAACAATTTCCTTTCCGTTTATAGTGATTCCCTCATTGCTTATATTTTCTTCAAATAAGAGATTATTGTTTACAGATCTATTTACAGTCGCAGCCTTTTTAACTGGTTTATTATCCGCTTTTGCTCTTTCCAGGATCTTTTCTGCAATAACAGTAAAAAGTCTTCGATATTCCGGCAGCTGTTCAACAAGCATATATCCGGCTGAATAATATTCAGCTATTTCCCTCTCATCAGGAATTTCACCGATAATTTCCAGAGCTTCATCTCTGCAGTAATCTTTTAAATCAGTATCAAAGTATTCAGCTCTGTTAACAATAATTACAGGTTCTTTATCAAGCTCCCTGCACATATCTACAGAAAGCTTTAAATCGTTTATACCAAAAGGAGTCGGGTCTGTTATCAATACACACAAATCAGCATCCCTGATCGTTTCAACAACCGGACATGCTGTTCCGGGTGAAGAATCAAGAATATTGATCCCGTCTCCTGATTGTTGTTTTACTTTTTTTATAAGCCGGGGAGACATTCCTCCCTCGCCTGTTTCAAGAAGAGCATAAAATAGGTCAATATTTCCGCTTTTACCGGAAACCAGTTCTCCGATCTTTCTGTCTTTTTCCAGAATGGCGTTTTCAGGACAGACAATTGTACAGGCTCCGCATACATGACACAAATTACTAAAAAGCAGTATTTTTTTATTTATTAGTGCCAATGCATTATATCTGCAGGCTTCTACACATTTTCCGCAGGATGTGCATTTATCCTCATTCACTCCCGCCGGGGAAAGAAGCATTACATCTTTTCTGTTTTCAATATCAGTTTGAAGAAAAAGATGTCCATTCGGTTCTTCCACATCACAATCCAGATAAAATACTTTTTCATCTGCGTCTTCCAGAACTCTGGCAATATTGGTTGATATGAATGTTTTTCCTGTGCCGCCTTTGCCGCTTGATATGGCTATATTTAAACCCAATTGAATTGCTCCTTTGCAGGATTCTTTTCAGACACCTGAAACAGTTTGTTCTGATTCAGGTTCACTATTAAAGAAATCTATTGCCTTCTTAAGTTCTGAAATACACATAAAATCATAATTCCTGAATAATTTGATAATATTATCTTTTCTGAAATGGGTCTCTTTCTTTAATAATATTGGAAAAATACTGTGTGTTGATATTATAAGCTGGTACTTACTAATCAATTTTGGTATCAGATAATTCCAGAAAATCAACTGCCCGACCAAACCAATATGATTGTCTACTTCATCAAGCAGAAGAGTCGGCCTTTCATATGCTTTTAATTTATACGTCAGGAACCTGTTTTCCAGATAATTAATTAATTCATTTATCAACCCGATCCTTTTTTCTCCTGTAGACCTTAAAAACTTCCTTTCCTGTAAAAAAGAAGCATTAATAAAGGATTCTTCGGAATTAGTAAAACAATTTTGATAAAAAACCGGCCAATTGTCCCAGTCCAGTTCCATTTTAAAAGGATGAGTAATTTCCAGCTCATTCGACCACCCTCCATTTCCACAGCCGACAGCCTTAGCCAGTGCATCTATCAATGTTGTTTTACCCGAACCATTAGGACCAATTATTATATTTAATCTGTCATTAAATTTATAAATTTTACTTCCAAGAATTGAAAAGCGTGCCGCATAACCTTTGAGGAATTTTACTGAACTAATCATCTTACTGTAATTTCGCCTGTTTTTTACCGCTAAATTATTATTCTCCCTTCTTCATTCCGGCATGTGAATCTACTGTTGGTCCTTCAACTTTTTTAAGATCTCCGTTTTTATATTTATCAACTGCATCTTTTACAGTCCCGCTGACATTGGTAATAATTTCAATTTCCGCTGCATTTAATGTCTGAAAAGCATTCGGTCCTACGTTCCCTGTCAAAACAACTTTGGCACCATTTTCACTGATAAGCTGTCCGGACTGGATCCCTGCTCCACCGCCGGCAGCCGCATTTCCATTTCTGATTGCTTTAATATCCATTGTTTCTGTATCAGCAATAATAAACCAGGCGCATCTTCCAAATCTTGGATCTACCTGTGATTCCAGAGTTTCTCCCTGTGATGTTATGCATATTTTCATATCAATATCCTCCAAACCTAAATTAATTTTTCTGAACCTGAATAAACCTCTTCTACTTCAATAACAGCTACTGCATGACCGGGATGTTTTTCAGGATTCCATTTTTTCATATCATCAAACAGTTTTCCCTTTTTTTCATATTTAACGGACCCTTTAATCTGAAACGATTTATCGTCCTCTGTAATAAATAAAACTGCTCCGGAACTTCCATCAAGAATATTTTCCATAGTTTTACTAAAATAATTATCTGCTACCAGAATAGTATGTGAATCATAAAGAGATACACAGCTCGCATAAATTGAATTCGGCACCTTATCTTTATTTACTGTTGTCAGCACTATTGGGCCTTTTTTATTTTCCCAGGCTTTAATAATTGGTTCAGTCAGCGTTTTCATCAAATCTCCTTTTCTCCCAATCATCACCTTTATTTTCAAACACGCCATTCAAATAGCTCCCAAATAGCTCCTTGGCATTCTTGAGATTCTGTTCAGCATTGGCTTTTGCTTTGTCAATAGCAGCAAAGGCTTTGTCGAGAATGGCTA
>CAZKOK010000261.1:5111-6082 GCA_964554355.1 uncultured Spirochaetia bacterium
TTCTCTTCAATTATTCTTTCAACTACTTCATATAGAATTTTTCCTGTTTCAGTATCCTTGCCCAATTCTATAAACGGCTTACCGGAATCTCCCGATGTTACCATTGAGGGATCAATTGGTATCTGACCCAAAAAAGGCACTTTCAAATCTTCGGCAGCTTTTTTTCCGCCTCCCACACCAAAAAGGTCAATCTCTTTATGACAGTGAGGACATGAAAAACCACTCATATTTTCTATAATTCCCAAAACCGGAATATTCAGCTGTCTGGCAAATAAAACGGTTTTACGTGAATCCAGAATTGCTACATCCTGAGGCGTTGTTACAATTACCGCTCCGTTTATATCCGGTATCAATTGACAGGTGCTTAATGGTTCATCACCTGTTCCCGGAGGTGAATCAATAATCAGATAATCAAGATCTCCCCAGTCAACATCACTTATAAACTGTTTAATTGTTGCCATTTTTAATGGACCGCGCCAGATAATCGGCGTATCCTGGTTATCAGTAAGAAGGGCAAGGCTTAAAGCCTTTAAATTCGGCAATACCTTATACGGCTCTATTCCAAGCGGGCCTGAAGCAAGTTGATTTCCTTCAACTCCCAGCATCTTTGCAATGTTCGGACCATGAATATCCACATCCATTATACCGACCTTCAAACCCTTCAATGCAAGAGCATAGGCAAGATTGACCGATACTGTTGTCTTGCCCACTCCCCCTTTACCGCTTATTACAATAATTTTATTTTTAATTCGCCCCAGATTATCTTTAAGACGCGCTTCCTGTTCAATTTGCTCCTGAGTCTGTTTTCCCATTATTTCTTTCCTTTTTGAAGTTTTAACAGATATTCTGAAATAGCCTGATGAAGTGTATTTACAGTTAATATGATGCAGTGAATGTTTTTTTCAGGTATTCCTCCAAGATATTGAATAATTGTATCTGGGGAAATGGATAAAGCTTCTTCAATAGTGAGG
>CAZKOK010000262.1:0-6072 GCA_964554355.1 uncultured Spirochaetia bacterium
CATTTTCCCGTGTATCGGCTGGAATTCTATGGGCAAGCCTTATAATGTCTCCTCAGATGAACTTGCATCTGTTATTGCTGAAGCCATGAAGGCAGACAAACTCTTTTTTATCGGCAGGGAGGATTATTATTTTTCGGACCTGCTTGATAATCCCGGGCCGGGAGTGTTTATAAACGGTGACAGGGTGTCCAGAATTGATGCAGCGGCTGTATCATCAGTTTCCTCCGGCATTAAAAGCCCCGAAGAAAAACGGCTGCTTGATCTGGCTGTGCATGCCTGTGAAAACGGAGTCGACAGGGTGCACTTTCTGAATGGTACGAGGGACGGAGTAATTCTGCAGGAAATCTTCTCCAATCAGGGGATAGGAACACTTATTCATTCAAATCCGTATGAAAGCATCAGGGCGATGCAGTCAGGTGATATTGCCGAAGTTCTGGCAATAATGAACCCGCTTATTGAAAAAGGGATACTTGTCCCGAGAAGCAGGGAACAGTTGTCTCTGCAGTACAAGGACTATATTGTTTTTGAAATTGACGGAACAATCCATGGATGTGCCGCCATGCATGAGTTTTCCGGCGGTTATGCCGAAATAGCAGGGTTGGCAGTTGATCAGACATACAAGCATATCGGAATTGGAAACAGACTGGTCAGTTTTTTTCTGGAACAGGCTTCATTCAGAAAATACAGAAAAGTCTTTGTATTTACCACACAGACTGAAGACTGGTTTTTAAAACTCGGGTTTACTGCCGGATCAAAAGAAGATCTTCCGGGTGAGAGAGAATACAATCTTAAAAGAAATTCAAAGATTCTGATTTATAATCTTTCCTGAAAAGCTTTTTCGGCAAGTATAAATGTTCCGCAGACCCCTGAATTGCTGCCAAGGCCAGTTTTTGAAATAAGTCCGTCCATATTTCCCGTAACATTTTTATGGCTGATATATCCGTTCAGTATTGACGACGTCTTTTCTTTTATCATCGGCAGAAGATGTTCCTGCTGCATAACCCCTCCGCCGAATATGATTTTTTTAGGAGAATAAAAAAGCATGCAGACAGCCGCAAGCTGCGCCAGATAATCAGACTCAATTTCCCATGCCTTGTGCTCAGGAGGAATTTCGTTTGCCGGTTTTCCCCAGCGTTTTTCCATTGCCGGACCCGAAGCAAGACCTTCAATGCAGTCCGAATGATAGGGACAGACCCCGGGGAACGGATCTGCGGATTTGTCCCGCACGGCAGGCATGTGTCCGATTTCCGGATGCGTAAGGCCGTGGATAAGGGAATTGTTGACAACTATCCCTCCGCCGATGCCTGTTCCGACAGTGATATAGACAAAATCCGAAAGACCGGCAGCAGCTCCCCAGCGTCCTTCAGCCAAAGCGGCGGCGTTTACGTCAGTATCAAAACCTGCGGGGATATTCAGCTCTTTTTTAAAATAACCGGCAATATCGGTATTTTTCCAGCCCGGTTTGGGAGTGCATGTAATATAACCGAAAGTTTCAGATTCTGGATCAGGGTCCACCGGACCAAAAGATCCTATGCCGATTGCTGACAGCTTTCCGTACCGCTGTCTGATATCGCTGAAAAAACCGAGACATTTGTTCAGAGTTTCATCAGGCAAAGTGGTCGGAAATTCTGTCCGCCCGATTATATTTTCCGGACCGCTGCCTGCAGCACAGACAAATTTAGTTCCGCCTGCTTCTAATCCTGCATATATCTTTTTCATAATAACCCGTTTTTTATACTTGCAGTATAACCTGGTTTTTGCAGTCAATATATCATAATAATGCCACCGGGGTTATTTTTCTTGCTTTTTCGGGAAAAGAAGATATTTTATATACATATGAATTTAACAGGAAGAAAAAAAGTATTTATTCTTGTTATTGCAGCGCTGGCGCTTTTCTGTTCCATTGCAGTGCTGAATATTCTGGAATTCGTCCTTTGCATCCCCGGGCTGCTTTTCTTTCTGTATGCATCCATAAGTATTGGTCCTGCATCTGCATATAAAAAAGCAGGCGCAGATATAATAACCGATAAATACCGCGGACCTCCTTTAACTCCTGCTATCTGAAAAATCTGATACAGGAGAGAAAAATGACACCGCAGAAACTTACATTTTCACAAAAAACAAAAATCATACTGAATAACCTCAGGGGAATAACAGTAAAAACAAATTTAGCTGAATATTCGGCCCGTGTTGAAAAGATCCTCAAGTTTGATCTTGCCGGACTTGATGATGGACAGCTTCGGTCTGAAGGGCTGAAACTAAGAAATGAAGCATCTTCGGGAAAAGCTGTCAGCATGGAGTATCTGTTTGCTGTCTGTGCTGAAGCATTCAGGAGAACACTGGGAATTGAAATATTCGATGTGCAGCTGATTGCCGGAATGGCAATGGCCCAGGGCGAATTGACAGAAATGGGGACAGGCGAGGGCAAAACTGCAGCAGCTGTCTTTGCAGCCTGTTTTCAGGCGCTTTCCGGAGGCGGGGTGCATGTACTTACCGCAAATGAATATCTGGCAGGACGGGACGCTGAATGGATGGGCCCGGTTTACAGAATGCTCGGGTTTACAGTTGATTCGGTAAAGGAAAAAGACAGCTTTGAAAAAAAGAAACAGGCCTACAGAGCCGATATGACATATCTGACAATCAGGCAGGCAGGATTTGATTATCTTTCAGACAAGATTGCATATTCGACTTCAGAATGTCTGCACAGACAGGACGCCATAGCATCTTTTGCACTGATTGACGAGGCCGATTTCATTATGATTGATGAAGCGCGTATTCCCCTTATTCTTGCTTCGAAAGATGAGGAAGAAGCTTTTGATCCATGGCTTGCCGACAGGCTTGTTAAAAATCTTTCACCCATCAGTGATTTCAAAGTCGACAGGAAGGGCCGCAAGAGCTTTCTGACAATTGAAGGGAAAGAAAAAATCTGCAGAATGCTTAACATTGATGAAGACCAGACTGAAGAAGTTTTCCATATGAATGCCGCAGTGAATGTGGCTCTTCATGCATATCATCTGCTGCACAAAGACATTGATTATATAGTCAGAGATGAACGGATTGATTTGATCGATGAAAACACCGGAAGAGTGGCTGAAAAAAGAAAATGGCCATACGGCATTCAGACAGCACTCGAAATAAAGGAAAGGATAAAAGTCCAGGACAAGGGGATAATCAACGCGTCAGTAACAGTCAGGGACTTTATAGGAATGTATCCGAAACTTGCCGCTATGACGGCGACAGCACTGCCGGCAGCCCACGAATTTAAAAACTTTTATGACCTTGACACTGTAATAATTCCTCCTGCAAAACCGTCAAGACTGGAAAGGAAACCCGACCGGATTTTTACCGACAGATATTCAAAACACCAGGCCCTGATTGAAAAAATCCGGGAAATGTATCGAGAAAAGCGCCCTGTTCTTGTCGGGACCTCATCGGTCAGGGAATCTGAAGAGATATCATCACTTCTTGCCGCCGGGGAGATCCGCCATCATGTACTAAATGCAAGAAATGATGCTGAAGAGGCAAAAATAATCGCTCAGGCCGGCTGTCTGTCTGCAGTAACCATATCCACAAACATGGCAGGCAGAGGGACAGATATCAGACTGGGAGAAGGAAATCCCGAACAGCATAAAAAAGTCTCGGAACTCGGCGGACTATACATAATAGGGACCAACAGACATGAAAGCCGGCGTATCGATGATCAGCTTTCGGGCAGGGCTGGAAGACAGGGAGACCCCGGAACGGCCTGTTTTTACATAAGCCTTGATGACCCTCTTATAACAAAATATGCAATCCGGGATTTTATCCCCGCGAATTATCTGAATGGTACAGAAAAGGGAGAAATTTTCGACAGGCAGGTGGTACGCGAAATAGACAGGGCCCAGGAGATAATTGAAAATGAACATTTCGCCATGCGCAAAAACCTCTCCCGCTATTCAAGAATAATCAATGAACAGAGAAAAGTTGTGGAAGAAATACGCAGACAGGCATTATTCAGTGGAGAGTTTCCTCAGCAAATTATTGATGAATGTCAGCCTGTTCTGGATGAAAACCCTGACCCGAAACCAGGAGAAAAACTGCTTGTCCGAATATTTCTGAAATCCCTTGATGAATTCTGGAGGGACCATCTTTTAAAAGCCGATCTGCTTCGCGACGGACTTCACTGGCGCAGATTTGTAAGAAAAGAACCGGTCCTTGAATTCATACGTGAATGCACAGACAGTTTTCGGAGTGGACTTGCACATGTCCCTGAAAAAACAGCAAAGACATTCTGCACAGTAAAACCCGAAGAATATAAAACCCTGATGAGCGAAAACCGATTTGCAGCACCGTCAAGCACCTGGACATACACAATAAACGATGAAGCCCTTCCCGGATTCAGACTGTCAATGGCATCCGCCCCCCTGCCGGTACAGGCAGCGGGAACTGTAGGGATGATATTCGCAGCCCCGTTTTATCTGATAGCGATGCTTTTAAAAAAAATCTTCGGCAGGAAGAAATAATGAGTGGGGACAGACCCAATAAAACGGGTCTGTCCCCATTTGTTTTCGCCAGGAAAACAATATGCACATCAGCGATTACAGACTTCTGCATTTCGCCATACCAGATATTATAGTGCCATTTGCGGTCTTTTTTGTGGTTCATATTCCATTATTATTTCAGACCTTGCCAAATTAGGCTTGCAGGTCTTATAATATAGATGTCTTTGGGGGAATTATGAAAAAGACACTTCCAGTTATTCCGGTTATTTTTTTATTTATAGTAACATCATGCGATTTTCATCTCGGGATTCCTGATGAAGGGCCGAAGACGGCAGATCATACTGTTGTCAATGTATTAATGAACGGTGAATTGCCGGTGAATGCAATTCAGAGGGCGAAGGACCGGCTGCATATAGCTTATGGGCACACCTCACACGGTAGTCAGATTATTGACGGTATGAACGGATTTGTTGATTTTGCTGATGGTACCGGATGTGAAGGCGCCTACAGTGCTTATCCGGGACTCTTTTCGTTGATTAACGGAGGAACAGGCGGAACACTTGACCTTGCCGATACACCTTTTGCAGGCGCGGAAGATCTTGGAAATCCAGATTACACATCATGGGCCGATGCAACCAGGGCTTATCTGAATGATCCGGCCAACAGCGATATTAATATAATTATCTGGTCATGGTGCGGAGAAGCGGATACTTCATATGAAAATATTGATATTTATCTGAACCTGATGAATGAACTTGAACATGATTATCCCGGGGTTACATTTGTTTATATGACCGGGCACCTGGTCGGTTCGGGGCCTGACGGCAATCTGAACCAGCGCAACAACCAGATACGTGAATTCTGCCGGCGCTACAATAAGTGGCTTTTTGATTTTGCAGATATTGAAAGTTACGATCCTGACGGAAACTATTACATGGATCTGTTTGCAGATGATGGATGTGTTTATGACGCCGGAGGAAACGGCCAGTCAGATCATCTGTATATTGATGACGGCATCAATGAACCTTATTACAGTGAAACCCTTCCTGCATCCGGCGACCGCAACTGGGCTCTGGACTGGCAGGATGATCACACTGAAAATGCCGACTGGTACGACTGCGGGGCTGCTCATTCCGTTTCGCTGAATGCAAACATGAAAGCATATGCTGCATGGTGGCTCTGGTGCAGACTGGCCGGTTGGAATTATAATCCATAGGATTTTACTTCAAGCGGCGACGCAACAACCTCCTCTGATAGGTGAAAGCTATATAAAATATGAACCCGCAAAAACAACTGCTCCGATAATTGCAGCAGAAAGATCAGAGAATTTAATCCTAAGGTCTGTGTATCCGGGGCTGTCCTGCCAACAGCGGCTTTCCATGGCATTGGCTGTCTCGTCTGCACGAGTCAGGATTGATTCAAGCAGGGGCAGTGTAAGCGCATTGATTTTTATAAACGGATTTTTATTCTGATTGCCTAGGCGGGAAAGGTAGGCTGCCCGTACTTCCCTGTACTGATCAAAAACGAGAGGAATAAACAGAATTGTCAGGCTGATTACTGAAGCAATTTTCCCTGCGGGAACAAGAGGTAT
>CAZKOK010000263.1:0-6046 GCA_964554355.1 uncultured Spirochaetia bacterium
CCTGACAATTGGTACCGGCATCGGTGGCGGTATAATTATGAATAATGAATTATAAATGAGGACAGCACCCAGAACCCACTTAAAACATTCAAACCTCTCTGTGCCTCTGTGAGTTCTGTGAGAATCCCTCGACCCGACTTCACTGAATAGCGAATTACCCGAAGTCCGTGTAATCCATACTTGAAGCCTCTGTGTACTCTGTCCCCTTTTTACCAAAAAAAATGCATTTTATCCTTGACCTGGAGTGTACTCAAAGTTTTATCTTTCTATTACAGTATTTGCAAATACGGAAAATAAGAGAGGATTGTTATGCCGCAGACTGAATATCTTGGAGTCAGGGAGACGTCTGAAAAGACAGGGCTTGGGGAGCACACACTTCGTTATTATGAAAAAATCGGGCTGATCAGGCCGGTCAGGAGGTCGTCGGGAGGGCAGAGGCAGTATTCTGCCCGGGACCTGGAATGGATTGAATTTCTGAAATGTCTCCGTTCCACCGGGATGTCTGTCGAGCACATGGTCGAATACGCGAACTGTCTTGATGAAGGCGATAACAGTTTTGAAAGACGTCTTGCCCTGATGCGGGAGCACAGATCTGTAATCCTTGGAAAAATGGAAGAACTAAAAAACTTTCTTGAGGCAATTGAATGGAAGATTAATTATTATTCCGAACTTAAGGAGAAGTACAATAATGAAAAGAATGATGAATAAACTAAATAAGGAAACAAGCGCTGTCGGTATGGGCTGCTGGGCAATAGGAGGAGAGTGGACGCTTGATAATGAGCAGGTAGGCTGGGGAAAAACAGATGATGCGGAATCCTTAAAGGCAATTGAGGCCGCTTATGAAAACGGAATAAGGCTTTTTGATACGGCTGCCACCTATGGAGTCGGTCACAGCGAAAGACTTGTCGGCAAAGCGCTTAAGGGGAAACGGGAGAGCTGCTTAATCTCGACAAAATTCGGGTTCTGCCTGGAACCTGAAAAGAAAAATGTAAAAAATTACGGCGATGATATGACTAAAGCCGATGTTATCAGCCACCTGAAAAAAGACTGTGAAGAGAGTCTTAAAAGGCTTGGTACAGATTATATTGATATCTATTTTTTCCACATCTGGGACTATGACAAAAATCTTGCCGCAGAACTGGTCCCCGTGCTTGAAGAGCTGGTGGCCGAAGGGAAAATCCGAAGCTTCGGATGGAGTACGGACAGTGTTGAGCTTGCCGGTCTCTGGGCAGGATCGGACGGTTATTCATCAGTCCAGATTAATTTCAATATAGCCGCCCCGTCTGAAGAAATGATCGGTTTTATCGAACAGAATAAACTGGATGCACTTAACAGAGGCCCGCTTGCGATGGGTTTTCTTACCGGAAAATATAATGCCGATTCAAAATTTGCACAGACAGATGTCAGAAATGCGGAATGGGTACAGGAGGGATTCAGAAAACCTGTCCTTTCCAGAATGGATCAGCTTAAGGAAGTTCTGACTTCCAGCGGAAGGACTGCTGCGCAGGGCGCTCTGGCCTGGATCTGGGCAAAAAGCGGCCACACTTTTCCAATCCCGGGAATCCGGACTGTAAAGCAGGCAGTGGAAAATGCCCGTGCAATGGAATTCGGTCCTTTAAATGAATTGGAAATGAACCAGATTGAAGAAATAATGGGCAGATAATAAAAGAAAAGCCTGAGTTTTCTCAGGCTTTTCTTACTTTCTTTACAATTTCAAAAACCTTTTTAATTTTGGAGGTTATCTCTGAATAATCGAAATCATCGGGAATTTTTGATGGAATAAGCTTTGATCCCATACCGACGCAGACGACACCGGCTTCGAACCAGCCTGCAAGATTTTCCTCGTCAGGGTTAACGCCGCCTGTAGGCATTATGCATGTCCACGGGCTTGGTCCGAGTACCGCCTTTACAAATGCAGGACCGCCGATCTGCATTGCGGGAAACATCTTGCAGATTTCCACACCAAATGATTCAGCCCTGTGAATTTCAGTCAGGCTGCCGCAGCCGGGCATGTAGGGTACCTTTCTTTTATTGCAGATTACCGCGATCTTTTCATCAAAATACTGGCTTACAACATAATTGGTGCCGTACTGAATAAACAGGCTTGAAGTCCCTTCGTCGGAAATTGAACCTGATCCGAGTATCATTTCAGGCAGGGTTTCTTTTGCATATATTTCCATCTGTCTGAAGACGTCAACTGCCATGTCTCCGCGGTTTGTAAATTCTACCGAACAGCAGCCGCCGTCGTAACAGGCCTTGAGAATTTTCTTTGCTTTTTCAATGTCCGGGTTGTAGAAAACCGGAACAAATCCCTGCCTGATGATGCTGTTCAATGTATCAAGACGTTTGAAACGAGCCATAATATTTTCCTTATTGCGTTCTTTATTTTACCGAACAAGGCAGATTAATACATGGCCTGCCTTAATTCATCAAAAGTTACATCGTTTCTTTTGATATCGATAGTCATAAAACTTGAGTTTATGGAAAGGGTTGCATCCAGAATTTCGAAAACTTCCTTCTGGTCTTTTGACATTCCGTTATCGGAAACGACAGAGATATTATAATCTTTTCCGTTGATATTAACAACTGCCTCGCCTTTCAGGTTTTTGCCGTCTTTTTCGGCTTTCATGTTCACAATAATTCCTATTTTGACTCCATTGGTGTCAAGAAAAGCAGTCTCGAATGATTTTTCAATCTGCTCGGTCTTATCTGAAAAGCTGACGCTGGAGTAGGCAACGTTCATGATTTGTCGGATTAAATCACTGATATGGTACGCATCCGACCTGACTATCAGCGACTGTCCGGGCACTATATCCACTTCCTGCTCCCAGTCCCGGAATTTTTTACAGGTATAATCTGTGAATACGCCGAATTCCCAGAGATGGAGCCTGACAGTATGTTTTCCGGGCTTAATGTTATCAAGTATCAGAGGATCATTTTTGTCGCCTGTCGAATATCCTGCAAATTCGTCATCCAGGAAGATTTCGGCCTGCTGAATGTGGGTGTAGAGTTTGATGCTGCCCGGTTTTTCATCTTCCAGGGAAATTAATGATCTGTCCAGACCGCCTGTCAGATTGACATTTTTGCCGGTGAGGTATTTGAGGACTTTACTGTTGATAAGGTGAACCATATTTTCGCCGCTGCCTCTTTCCCTGAAAACCTCGGTAACTCCGTCTTTTACCCTGATTACATTGACTGTAACCAGCAGGTCTGTTCCCAGAAATACATATTCCCCTTTTATAAGGTATTGTGCGCCGACAAGCGATCCTACTTCCATCATTTCGGGGCTTCCTGCGATTAATCCGGACAGGCTGAGACGCTGTTCATTCAGGACAGATTCAAGATTTGACCTGTTGATAAGCGTGATATCATTATTGGAAGCCATATCAAACAATGTAATTCCCAAAAGCATCCCGCCCAGATAATCATATTTCGGATCGCCGTTCAGATTATCAAAATCAAGAACAGCTACGCTTGTCTGTGCCTGAAGAGAAATGCAGATTAAAAGGCCGAGTATGGTTAATGAAAATAATTTTTTATTCATTGTACACTCCGTATGAAACAAAGTAATGCAAAAAAGCGGGTATGAGCTTATATCAGCTGGTGAAATTCCGAATGAAATGTGATGTACTCAATACCGTATATATATTTATATCACTATTATTTTTTTTTGTCTGTTTTATCTGAATCTTTTTTGCCGATAAGTTAAGAGAAGATGGGTGATGAATTAATTTTTGAAGATGTAAATTTTGATGTGGAATTTTCGGATTCCTCCCCCGAAAGCTATTTTGCCGGCAGCCGTCCTGAATGGCTTCTCTGGTTTATTAATGCCTTTACAAAGGAAGAGAAAGAGGAACTGGCCAGAATTGCCGATTTCTGCATAATTAATAATACTCTGATAATACCGCATCCCGAAATGGCAGCTCTTCAGATATCAGCCGGACGCAGCACACTGTTAAAAAGGCTTATTCAGGCCGGATTATGCCTGGTAAATAAAAATGACATAACACTGATAAAACGAAGCTTTAATGAGAAAAATGTCCGCGATTATATACATGAAATGGAGACATATTACCGGAATCTTGCAAACCGGATACCTGCCGATGAAAAAATATTTCCCAGTGGCGAATTCCTGAAATTCCCTTCGGGAATGAAAATAACAGTTGAACATACGAAACTGCATATGATTGATTTTGAATCGGACGAAGTGAACAAGAAAATAATTGAGGTCAAATTTGATGATGTAGGACTTCCGGGCATGATTTTTCCGGCATACAGCCTTGATAACCTGAAGGAAACGGTAAAAAATAAATTAGTCTACCATATCGCAGCATTTGCAGTAGAAAAAGCTGATTATTTTTCAACAAGAATTCTTCATAACAGGGAACTTTTTTTGGGAAAGAGAGGGAATTTGGTGGAAAACAGCTTTCAGGAAAACACTGACAAGTCCAGCAAGAATTACCGGAAAAACTATACGCTTACACTGTTGAAAGGATTCGTGAAAAGTGAAGTGAACTTCAGGAGTCTGATTTATGATCTCGAAACAAGTTCAAGCAATTTTATATTAACAAGATATTCATATTCCGAACCGCGTGATTTTGATTATCTCCAGACCTTCCATCTTGCCTGCGAACTTTTCCAGAAAGAGACCGAAGTTGCCGATGTAACAATTCATTCGCTGGTATCCAATGTAATGGATGATATAAAGCTTTATGTCACTGAAGAAGAGCTTAAATGGATGGTGATTGGACCCGGGTCAGATTTCCCTGAATCAAAATATGCCGAAATCTATGAAAAGTTTCTGGAGGAATATGTATACAATCCGGGAAAAATCGGGGCGCCAAAAATACTGAAATACACCATCCCTGCAAGAACAGGAGGGACAGAAACAATCCTTGTCCATATAATCAATTTAAACCGGCTATTAAACAATTCCATGGAAAAAGCGGCCAAAGCCTTGCCCGGGGAAATAATATCCGCCTGGAAAGGACACATATTTGCCTATAATTTCAAAAGGGAGATGTTCTACAGAAAAGATTTTCAGGCAATGATAAATGAATTCCTGAGGAATAATTTCCATCTGCTGGTCAGCCTGATGCGAAAACCGTCACTGTACCGTGTTCTTGATAATGTCAAAAATATCACGACCCTGGTTGACCGGCTTCGGATGTATGAACCCGGCGAACTGGACAGGGTTTTTAATCTGAACCACGAAATACTGTATAAAAAAGCTTATGATGAGATTCTTCTTGAGCTGAAAGGTTTTAAAAAACTTGTTTTTCGCATAATGCACTGGTTTTCGCGCAGAAGCGCAAGGAAAAAAATTGCAGGAACAAAGCCGGTCCGGCAGCCGGAACAGGAAGAATTTGAAGAGATAGATGAACTGAGTTCGGAAGAAGAAAGTGAAAGACTTACAATGGAACAGACCCGAAATACGCAGGACGTAATCTGGGCAAAACTTCCCGAAGGAAAAATCCCCAAGGATGAAGTCGACAACAACCTTTCAGCAGACGTTCACGTATTCCTTCAGGAAAGAAACCGTACACCACTTGCCTCACTGAAACTTGTTGCAGAAACAAATGTAAACAATATACTCGGCAAAGCCCCGTTCTTAAGCGCCTATAAAAAAGTCCTGCTTGACTACTGCATGGCCAGAATCAGGTACATAATACTGAAAAATCCCCATCATCGGGAGAAAGTGATCTTCTGAAAATTATAAATTATGAATCATAAATGGGGACAGCCTCCGGAACCGGTCTATAGTATTTTTTCATAATTCATAATCACCCTGTCATTCCCTTTACGTTCGGTATATCCTTCCCGGTCCATGTATTCGAGCAGAGGAATAAGAATCCTTCTTGAGAGGCCACTTTTTTCTTTTGCTTCCTTCAGGATAATACTGTCTCCTTTCTCCTTACCTTGAAAAATCTTTGCAAGCAGCTCTGCAAGAAATTCATTTGTTATTACTGCCTCTTCGGAGAGTACAGTGATATAGGCTTTCAGTTCTTCATGGCCTGTTTCGTCGCCGCGGATTTTACAGAAGTCT
>CAZKOK010000264.1:0-4188 GCA_964554355.1 uncultured Spirochaetia bacterium
GGCACAGAGAACACAGAGTTTTTGCTGAAATTCTATCGGTCTGCCGGGAAGATAAATTTTTATATCAAATATTTTTTAAGGGTTGAAAAAACCTAAAACAAAAATCCGAATGAAGAAGAAATATTATGGAAAACCTTTATATCTGAATTATGAATCTCTCTCTGTGCCCTCTGTGTTTAATATGAATGTACTTATGAGTAATAGCCGGCATATTCACAGAGATGCATGGACTCTAATTAATATAAAAGAAAACATAAGGGTAATATATAGCGCTTTTGCTGGAATCTTGTGGTCTGAAACACTGGAAATTCTGCTGATTTTCATGTAATAATACATTATGGTTTTTACAATTATATACATCATTTGTATGTTTTTTCTTTTTCTGACAACATTCATAACTGTTCCCGTCTACTGGATCCTGTATTTATTCAGGGCGGAAAATGCCGCCAGGAAATATCTGAATGCAACAAGCTCCTGGATTGGCAGACGCCTGATTTACGGGACATGGGCGAAAGTTTCAATTGAAGGCAGGGAAAACATTCCCGGAAATGACCAGAAGGCGATCTGCATTATTTCAAACCATCAGAGTTTTTTTGATATTCCTCTTTTGACAATGACATTTCCCTTTCCGGTCGGGTTTATTGCCAAAAAATCGCTTGGAAGAATAATATTTCTGCAAATCTGGATGAAGGTGCTGCACTGTGTGCTGATAGACAGGAAAAGCCCGAAATCGTCAATCAGGGCAATAGAAAAAGGCGTGGAGTCAATAAAAAAAGGCAATTCCATGCTTATTTTTCCTGAAGGAACCAGAAGCAGAGGGGGGCCTGTCGGCAAATTCAAAAAAGGATCACTGAAACTGGCAACCAGATCGGACGCATGCATAATTCCTGTAAGTATAGACAATGTTTATAAACTCTTTGAAGAAAAAGGAAGGATAAAAAAGGCCGATGTGAAGGTTTTTATTCATCCTCCCATATACACATCGGAACTTTCTGAAGAAGAAAAAGACACTCTCTCTGACCGGCTCCAGAATATAATCGAATCAAAAGTCGAACAAAGATAAAATTACCGATAATAACCTGTATTACCGGTATCGATAAAAAGTAAAAATTATCTTGACTCTGACGTTACGTAATAGTTTATCCTTTTATTATGAATGATCATGGTTTGTATACAGTAAAGGAGGCCGCCGAACTGGCCGGGGTCAGTGTCCGGACGCTGCACTATTATGACCAGACAGGCCTTCTGAATCCAGAAAGAAAAAACAGTTACAGGATTTACCGAAAGAAAGACCTGGAAATACTTCAGCAGATTCTTTTTTTTCGTGAACTTGATTTTTCACTTGCGGAAATCATGACAATCCTTAAGGACCCGAGATTCAGCAGAAAAGCCGCCCTGATGGAGCAGCGCAGAAAACTGAAGCAGAGAAGACTGCGGATCGACAGACTGATACAAACCATCGACAAATGGGGCAGGTCCTTAAGGAAGGAGCAGACATCCTGAATAAAATCGCAGGATTGATGAAAAGCGGCTGTAAGGCTGACAGTAAAGAAGTGCAGGAGCAGATAAAAAACCATCATAAATATATCGATCAGAGTTTTTATCCGTGTTCACTGGAAATTTACAGCGGTCTGTCGGATTTATATATTCAGGATATCAGGTTTACTGCATATTATGAAAAAATTACTCCGGGACTTGCCGGCTTTATGTCAGATGCTATGAAAATATGCTGCGGTAAGAAATAAAGGAAGTATTTACCGGTATTCCGGACAGGAACCTGTCCGGAGTTCCGGATTTTAAATTAAATCAGACCTTCTTCCTGGGCAAGGTCCATTTCTGCTTCAAAGTCTTCAATATCATCAATAAAGATTTTGTAAAGCTTGTATAAATCTTCATCATCAGCCAGTTCTTCGTATTCTTCAATGGCTTCACGTTTGGAGCTGAAAGCTGCAATAGGTTTGTTTCCCTTTTTTATGAACCAGATTTTATCAGCCATTAACAAAACCTCCCATTGATGGACCCTCAATCCATTGGAATATTCATTTCAGTGTTTCCGGCACAGCCGGGATCTCACTGCTGCAGTTCTGCAGGATCATACAGATCAGCAGGCCTATTATAAAATATGATGCCTTGCCAAATAATTTGTCAAGACGGTAAAACAAATATCTCAGCCATTCACATTGAGTTCTTTCATCAGATTATCAACATCACTCTGATTAAGATCGGACCTTCTTTCGAATGCGATCTCCTGATTTGCTTCCCTGAGTTTTTTCAGAAGGCTGTAGATCAGAAGCATCATTATTTTATTTCCGGCTTTCGGGCATTTTTCAAAATACTTGAACATGTCGCCGCGCAACATTTTTACTACAAGAGTTTCATCAGCCGAAGTTATGGTGGCTGTTCTTTTAACTTTCAGAAACATCGCCGCTTCACCGAACGTATCGCCGGCACCGATGCTGCAGATGTAAACATCATTTTCGTTTGAATTGACGGTTACCACGACAGTACCCTGAAGAACGGCATAAAAGGCCGTACTCTGCTCGCCTTCGGTTATTATTTTTTCTTCAGGATCAAACTGAATTATTTCAATAAACGGCAGAATTTCTTGCAGTTCTTCCTGCGAGAGAGACCGAAAGACAAGGATATCTGTCAGTGATTTCTGGTATTTTGATTTGTCCAGTCCGGGTTTCATAATAATTCTCCTTTTTATAATTAAATTGTAAACACAAAAATTGAAAAGCACAAATTGATTTTTTGATGTATATAATGCTTTACCACGAATGACCCCGAATTGATATTTCGGAAATTACGGTTCCATGACATTACCTGGGAATATAACTACCAATAAGACCGGGGCTTAGGGACGCGGCCAAATCGATAGTAATAGAATTGTGGGATAAATAAAAACACATTTCCCCATAGTTTTACCCGCCATTCAATCGGTCAGGCCGCGTACTTCTATCCGAACATTATCGGCAGTTTCTTTTTTTTTGTTCATTCGCGGTTTTATCAGAATTGAATCAAAAATAAACCTGTACAGTGGAACAAATATTATTTACTATTATAGGTAACAATGAATCTGCAAATTGTGATACCGGAGTTTATATGATTTTTTATTGCGGTTCGTATAACAAGCGTAAAGACAGCCCAGGCATTTATGTCTGTTTTTTTGATGAAGAAAATAAAGAAATAAAAGTTCTTAACGAAGTATCTGCCGGCAGGAACCCTTCCTGGATAGCCCTTGACAGTCAGAAAGTCAGAATGTATGCGGTAAATGAAATCGACGAAGGCAGCGAACAGGCCTCGGTTTCTGTGTTCAGGGTCAGTCCCGGAGGAAGATATGTTTCACCTCTTGGGGCAACTGCCGTACCGGGCAGCGGACCCTGTCAGCTTGCTGTCTGTGAAAATGATTCACTTCTGTTTACTGCCGATTATGTTTCCGGAACGGTGTCCATGATGGACCTGGACAATGACGGAATTCCTGTCAACTCTGAAATCTTTATTTCCCACAGCGGTCAGGGAAAAGATCCTGTCCGGCAGGAGTCAGCTCATATTCATACGGTTGTCTGCGATGACAAATATCTGTGGTGCGTCGATCTGGGGCTTGATCAGATAGTCCAGTATCCGTTTAACGGGAAAAAGAAGAACGAGGAATATGCAACAAAATATGTTTTTGAACCGGGCTCGGGTCCAAGAGAAGTCTGTTTTGGTCCGGGCAGGCAGGTTTTTGTAATTGAAGAGCTGGCGAACAGAATATCAGTCCTGAGTAAGGAAGGCTCTGAATATGAATACAGTCAGATGATTTCGACACTACCTGATGACTGGCAAGGAGAAAACAGCGCTTCGCATCTTGAGTACAACGCGCTTTCCAACTGCTATTATGCATCCAACCGGGGGCATAACAGTATTGCCGTGTTCGTGCTTCAGCCCGGAAAAAAGGAATTGAAATTAAAACAGCATTATAAACTGAAGGGAAAATGGCCCAGACATTTTTCAATAAGCCCGGACGGCCGCTTCCTTGTTGCGGCATGCAGACGCAGCAATTCACTTGAATGCCTGAAGATAAAACCGGACGGCAGGCTTGAAAAATACTGCATATATGAAGGCATCGAATCCCCGGCCTGCATCAGATTTTTTTAATAATGAGGAAAATAAAATGAAGACAGTTTTTATTACAGGAGCATCATC
>CAZKOK010000264.1:4198-6011 GCA_964554355.1 uncultured Spirochaetia bacterium
GAATAGGAAAGGCAGCAGCGCTCTGTTTTATTAAAAAAGGATGGAATGTCGCGGCGACAATGCGCAGTCCTGACAGGGGAAAAGATCTTGTCAGCCATGAAAACTGCATCTGTCCTGCCCTCGATGTTACAGATTTGGAAAGCATAAAGAAAGCCGTTTCCAGAACTCTGGAAAAGTTCGGCAGGATTGATGTTCTTGTAAACAATGCAGGATTCAGCCTGATCGGGCCGTTCGAAACTACAGAGAAAAAAGACCTGCAGAGGGAGTACGATACAAACGTATTCGGATTGATGAATGTCACACGGGAAATCCTGCCGCTTTTCAGGGAACAGAAGGCAGGGAACATTATAAATGTCGCATCAGTAGGAGGCCGGGCAGGGCTGCCCCTTTATTCACTGTATAACAGCACAAAATTTGCAGTCGAAGGTTTTTCGGAAGCGCTGCAGTGGGAGCTTGATCCTTTCAATATCCGCGTAAAGATTATCGAACCGGGAGTAATCAAAACCGATTTTTACGGCAGATCAATGACCCATACGGGAAAAAAAGCTTCTCCTTATGCTTTTTTTACAGACAGAATGATGGAAAATCTGATGAATGTCGGAAAAACAGGTATCGGACCAGATAAAGTAGCCAGGACAATCTATAAGGCTGCCCGTTCAAAAGGCAGAAGGATGCGCTACAGCATCGGACCGGATGCAAAGCTGCTGCTGTTTCTGAAAGCAGTTCTGCCGTTCAGATTATTAAGAGGACTTTTAAAAATCAATTTGAAAGTACCGCGCTGAAGAAACAGCCCGGTGATTATTCCAGCTCATCCTTTTTAAGCTGCAGGGCCATGCTGCTTCCCGGATATATTTCAAGGGCTTTTTCAAGATACTGCTCTGCAAGATCTTTTGATTTGTTTCTGCTGTGTGTAAGTATCAGATTCAGATAAAGGCTGAATTTTTCGGCGGTTTCAGAGATCTCCAGTGTTTGGGCCCTCTCCAGAAGTTCCAGGGCCGCATCAATATCACCTCCGAACAGTTTCGGAGTCTTTGTCTTTATCTGCGCAAGTACCAGAAGAGCGGTCAGATTGTCAGGATCAAATTCCAGGGCCTTTTCTGTCAGGTGCGTTGTTTTTTTCAGATTCCCGAGAGAAAAAAACACATTTTTAAGATTCATCTGTCTGGCAATCGCAAGCGCATTCATAGCCATTCCGTCGGCTGTATTTTTAAATTCCGGATTATTTTCGATATATTCTTCCATTTCTTCAAAAAAAGCGACAGCTTCTTTTTTCTTTCCTTCTTCCTGGCGGATCAGGCCCTTAAGGTGAAGTATCCTTGCCTGCCAGTAAGGACTTGCTTTGGAATCAATTTCTTCCAGAAGGCCCCAGGCCTCTTTGAATTTATTGATACCGAACAGATCATGGGCCTGATGGATTTTCGCGAGATCTTCTTCGGACTGGCCAAAGAGAGAGATGGTTATACCAAGTAAAAATAAAGGCATGGAAAATTTCCGGAACATAATAATGACCTGTTCTGTTATACTAATTCAGGTCTGCGGATAATTCAATATTTATCTGCATTACGCTGCGACCCTCACGCAACGACGCTGCGATGGAGGCGATGCAACGGGAAGGCAGTGGGAGTGAGCGATGGACGGGCTTTCAACGGATCGGCTGCCTAGTGAAAGCTGTATCAGGGTTTCTCACAGAGATTGCAGAGTCCACAGGGGTTTTCGAATAAAGATATTAAATTTCATAAACTGTGAAATTCATATAACATATCACTGCTGTCCGGTTTAATCATAATATCCCCTCAAATAATGGAAATGAAAC
>CAZKOK010000265.1:0-6008 GCA_964554355.1 uncultured Spirochaetia bacterium
GGTTATTCTTCCTGTCGGACATGGGCTGACCATCAGCTGGAAAAAATAACTGCTTCGCAGAATTAATTGCAGAATTGCATTGGCTTTTTATAATTAAATCAGTAATATTTATCTGTAAACAATATATAGGAAAATGACCGGAAAATTATAATGAAGGAACATATTTTGCTCAAAAAAACCCATGCCGACCATCTGAAGGAAATTGAACAATATTACAAACCGAAAATAATTGACGGAGTACCTGATTATCAGATACTGGGATGGGAAAACAGGCAGGCCCACCTGAGCCGTTTTCAGACACTTATGAAAACGGTTGATCTTTCCGGAAAAACGCTTCTTGATATCGGCTGCGGTCTGGGGACCCTTTATGATTATATTGCTGAAAATAAAATCAATGTGAAATATACAGGTGTCGATATACTTGAAGAAATGATCCGGAGAGCCAGGGAAAGGCATAAGGGTATTGAATTCAGCTGTATTGATATATTTGATGAAAAGGCGGTCTTCGACCGGGAATTTGATGTGGTTTTCGCTTCCGGAATATTCAATCTTAATCTCGGCAATAATAAACGGTTTATAGAAAGAGCTCTTGACAGGTTTTTTTCGGTTGCGGACCAGATTATTGCCTTCAATCTTCTGCATGAAGACTCTGAAAACAAGGAAGAGAGATATTTCTATTCAAATCCGGCTGAAATCAACAGACTGCTTTTAGTCTATGCGGGCAAATTCCAGGAAGCAGAATTTTATCATTCATATTTAAAGAATGATTTTACCGTTATTATAAGAAGATAAAGGTAAAACAGATGATCCTTCATACATTGAAATCAGGCAGCGGACAGGAAATTATTTTCCTGCACGGGCTTTTCGGTGACGGGAAGAATCTTTACCCGATATCAAGGGAACTTGAAAATCACTATACCTGCCTGCTTGCAGATCAGCGAAACCACGGTAAATCACAGCATGCAGATGATTTTTCATATTCTGTACTTGCTGCTGATGTCAAAGAGAGTGTTGATGATTCCGGTATCGGGGAATGCATTATTCTGGGACATTCCATGGGGGCAAAGACAGCCATGGAATTTGCACTTGCCTATCCTGAAAAAACAAAAGCCCTGATCTGTATGGATTCTTCTCCCGGCAGATATGATATGCGTTATGATAATTTCGTAAAATCGATGAACAGTATGGACTTGCTGAACATCAGATCCAGGGAGGATGCTTTTAAATACCTGACTTCATCCGGAATAAATGCATCAGAGGCAAGATTTCTCCTGAAAAACCTTTTCAGGGAAGGGAAGAGTTACCGCTGGCGGATAAATCTTCACTCCCTGATTAATAATTATGAAAACATCTGGGCGCCAATCCGGGACGGACGCAGCTATAGCGGTCCGGTACTGTTCCTCAAGGGCCGGAACAGTGATTTTATTAAACCGGCCGATCATGACCTTATTACAGAACTGTTCCCGCATGCATCAATAAAAGTGATTGAAGAAGCCGGACACTGGCTGCATGTGGACAATCCCGCTCAGTGTGTTTCTGAAATTATGAAATTCCTTTCGGGTATTCCTGCTGCTTTTAAGCCGTAAACCTGATAATCCCCGGTAATATGATGTGAAATATATTCTTTATTGATGATTCACCTGATAGTATTTGATTTATAATTTACAGACGGGATAACTTTTTTATTTTTGTTCTTGCAGCCTGTTATTCTTCGGGGTAAGTTGATTAATTATGAATGCAGGCAATGCAAAAAAATTCGTTAATTCGGTAATTAAAATCGTTGAACATCTTTCCAGGGCTGAAATCACAAAATATGCATATAAAATTATCCTCAATTACCTGGATGAGTATGATGAATATGATTATTCTGCATGCGCCAGGTACACCATAAAAAAGTATCTGACCAGGGACATCCCGACGCTTGAAGAAATAAGGCAGAAACATAAAGCTACGGGAAGACTCGATGAACTTGACAGGCTTGTCCTGAAAATGGAATATGAAGCCGAAAAGCTTAAAACAGGCTGAAGAATCCTTTTACTGAATTTGTATTACGACATTGCCTTTCTTGTGTTTTTTTTCGGCATAGCCATGTGCTTCGGCAATTTCTTCAAACGGATATGTACGGTCAATTACCGTTTTAAGCTTCCCTTCAGAAACAAGTTGTACAAGGAAATCAAGATCTTCGGCCCTGTCTTTCCTTGACATTTCAACGCTTACATAAACGCCGTTTTTTTCAAGCAACCCGTAATAAATTTTATTTTTTTTCCTGTAAACAGTTGTCCGACTGCATCAAATACAAGATCGAATTTTCCGCAGTTTACTGAATAATCTCCTTTTGTATAATCAAATACATTTTCTTCGCCGAGTGATTTTACCATTTGGATGTTATCAGGACCGCAGACCCCGGAAACTGAGGCGTCGTAATATTCAGCCATATTGCTGCTTACATAATATTTCCTGAAAAAAGGGGCAGACAAATCTGCCCCGAAATAATAATCAGTTTTCTGTCTGGACCGTTTCAGATGAACTTTCGGAACCGGGGAAATCATCTCCGGCCATTTCTTCTCTCATATATCTCCGCAGTTTTCTTTTCCTTCTGCGCTCGGTCCTGTCGTGGTCATTTCCTCCGAATTTGTTACCTTTAAAAAGAATAGAACAGAGAATAAAGAGACCCCAGGCCTGCCAGTAGGTTATCTCCTTCAGTCCGAATATCTCGGGCATCAGCCAGTTCCAGAGGGCTTTAACGATCAGCCCGCATAGAAATAAAAGTCCGACACCAAGGGCTATAAAACCGATTATAGCGAGTACTTTTTCAAGTATGCTTCTCTCCTGCCACCATTCATCAAAACGGTCGCCGTTATGTTCTCTTTTATCTTTAGCTGTCATATTGTTCCTCCTCCGGAATAATCCGGTAATTCAATCATTCATCCAGTGCCTAAGAGCACGGGCAAGATTTTTAATAGCGTAACGTTTTCGTGCAGTAAGTGTATCGATGCTTTCTCCGGTCTTTTCAGAAATTTCGCGGAATGTCAATCCTCCGAATACCTGGGTTTCTATGATGCGCCTTTGAGGTTTCGGAAGCGCATGCAGGGCGTCATTAAGCGCATCAACCAGACATTCGCGGATATAGCTGTCCAGCGGATCAAGGCCTGCACCGGAGATTATTTCGCGCAATGTTTCCTCGCTTATGTCCGTTTCGCCTTTAGCTTGCCTGACCCTGTCATGTCTCCAGCTGTCAATGAGCCTTCTTTTCAACAGCCAGTTGGTCCATGCTGGAAGATTTCTTATTCCGGAAACAAGCGGAAGCCTGCTTACAGTTTCTGCATAAACGTCATGAACAATATCTTCCGCTTCTTCCAGGGTGCGTCCGACGGCACGCAGGCGGGCAAGAAGACGCGGTTTTTCGCTTTTGTAAACTTTTTCAAGACGTTTGTGAGCATCAATATTTTTACTGTTATGCATATCTTCCATAATCTTCATCAGTATTGACGGATAAGCAGGAGGTTTGGTGTATTTTTCTGTAAATTTTATTTTTCGGGTCTGGCATAATACCCGGAATCATGAGAATCATCAGCTATGAATCCGCCGCGATCCGTTCCGGTTTTCTGTCCCAGCATATCTGAAACTTTTACTGCGGGTGAAACCGGCTTGTTCTCTGTCCGGACATGATAATCCGATACAGTCTGTTTCAGCATTTTATCGAGATCATACGGATCGCAGTTCTTGGATATAAAACCGTAGGCAGGGGTTTTGCTCATGGACCTGATGGTTTCCAGATCAGTGAAACTTGTCAGAAAAAGAGCTGGAATATGGCTTTTTTCAAGGATTATTTCGGCAGTCTGAATGCCGTTCAGGCCCTTGCCGAGATCGATGTCCATCAGGATGATATTAATATTAATGCCGGAATTTACGCTTTCGATGGCCATTTCTCCCGAAAACGCCAGCAATACCCTGTATCCGAATTCTTCCAGAAGTTTTTTTTCCGAATGTGCAATAAAATATTCATTTTCGACAAGAAGAACAGTAAATTTACCTTCCATAACACAGTCCTTTATGATTTGATATTTTTGTTAAGCTGACTTTTAAAAAAAAATTTACAGGGACTGCAGATAAATTTATAAAAAAATTTTTGGCCCTGAAACATAAATTTATACATTTTTAATGATGAATTCAAATTTTCATGGATTAATTCCGGTTTTTATTCGTAAATAACCGTTTCGGGTGAAGAAAAACAGGGTTTTTTGTGATATATTTTTTAACATAAAAAATGTTACTGAAAGAATAAGGCAGAAAAAGACAGAAAATCTTGAAAACAGATTTAAGGAGGTTTTATGAAAATGTACATGAAACTGACGTTATTATTTCTCTTTCTTGCAGTCATCTTAACTTCTTGCCCGCCGCCCGCGACATACACAATCAGCGGTTATGTCATAGATACAATGACTGGAGCTGGAATACCGGACAGTACAGTAAGTATCGGTGACAGGAATGTTCAGACTGACTCATCCGGTTATTTTTCCATAAGTTATTCATCCGGTGATACAATTTCTGTCAATGTATTCGTTTATGAGGGAACCAATTATTCATTCTGGTCGGTTTATGATGTAGACATTGAGGTTGAAGATAATCCGGAATATGACTTTTATCTTGTTCCGACAGATCCGGGAATGCTGCCGCTTATCACGATTTCGGGCAATCTGCCTTTTGCTTCTGTAAACGATAATGCAACCCTGCAGTTAAGCATAACCAACAGCAACGGAGGAGCGAGTGTTTACTATACCACTATATTAACAGGGGTAAGTACATATACTCAGGGCATTGCAACTCATGGTCCGGATTGTCTTGTTGCCTATGTCTATGACCACGACAATGATCCCCTGACTGATCCGATACGGGGGTATTATTCCCATGTTAATCTTAGTATAAGTGCTGAACTGGATCTTGCAGCTCCCGTATATTCCCCTGTTGAACTGACAGGAACCACAGGCGATATTATAGCGGATATTGATCTTTCGCCTACAAATATTTCAATATATTATTGGGCAAATATACCCGCTGATCCGACGACTCTGGATTTTTACAATGGGGACAATTATCCGGTAATCTGGCGGAGTTACGAGAGAACAGCTAATACACCTGTAGACGGGTATGAGACACATAAAGTCAATTACGGACCATCTCAACCGGCTTCATCAAGCGTCACTCTTCCTTCTTCAGCATCCCTGATTTCTGCCCCTACAGAAATTGTAGATACTGCTTCGGTAACATGGGATTCAGGTACAAATACACTTTCGTTTGCTGCCGCTGCCGGTGCAACCATGTATCTGATACAGTTTGAGGATGATAATAATTTCGGCGGATTTATATTTTCAGCTGCCAATTCTGTTGTATTATCGGCTGATTTTATTGCCCAGGTAATAGAGCAGGGCACAGGCTGGGATGTTAAGGTCCTGCCGGTTTATTCTGACAGGTCCATATCCGGTCTTGTGGATATGAAGGTCGGAGTTGGAGGGCCTACGGACCTTGAGGATATCCGTATTTCATTTATTAAATCGGATGCGGGAAATAATGTCGTTGCGGATCTGATTAATCCGTAATTTGTTTTCCTCTTCAGACAGTCAGGATGCCTGAACGCTTCGGCAGGCATCCTGCTTCTTAAATTACATTTAGCAGACAGACCCCGGAAAGCTGTGAATTCAGGCGGTAAATTTCAGATAAGCTGATAATTGGCAAATTTCAAAGGGTTGTATTACAGCTTCCAAATATAGTATTCAATTAACATATAAAAAACTGGTATTCAGGATTTATATGGGTGGTATGATACGGAGGTATTGATGAAAAAAAATTTGCCGGTATTTCTTGCAGCAGCAATTCTTGTTTCCTGCAGCACAGTCAGCAGAAACCAGATAATCGAAAGATCTTACGGATACTCCAATTCCGGTTATAGCGAAAACAGAATAAAGTTTGAGAAAGGCGGCACAGTTATTTCATATTATGATATCGGCGAA
>CAZKOK010000266.1:0-3810 GCA_964554355.1 uncultured Spirochaetia bacterium
AAATGAAAAAAACAGTTATTATGATATTTATGGTTTGGATTATTATTCTTTTTTCCGGATGCGGTACAAAAGATCAAAATAATTCTGCAGAATTTGATACGGACTGGCAGAAAGCGACACCGTATTCTCAGGGCTTTGATTCTTAATACATTATTAAAATTATGTAAAAGATAATTGCTGACTCTGCCGCAGTTGATTCTGTCTTTGTCGTCAGAAACGGCTGTAAGCTGTTTGAAGCTTACAGAAAACCGTATTCTGCGGCAATTCCCCACAGGATATACAGTTGTACTAAAAGTTTCCTGTCAACCCTGATCGGCATGGCCATTGATGACGGATACATTGTAGGGCCGGAACAGCCGGTTTTAGATCTTTTTCCTTCCCGGAGAGAATTACTCAAGGATGCAGTTTCCGGGGATTTAAAACTCAAGCACCTGTTAACTATGACAACCGGGCTGGATGCACATGACTCATATCTGTACGGATGGAAAGGTCTTTTGGAAATGGGGGAGAGTGATAACTGGGTGTTATTTGCATTAACACGGGATCAGATCTATAAACCCGGAGAGCATTTTGATTATTCAAATCAGGCAACCTTTGTCGTCGGCGCGTCTTTCCGGGAAACTGCAGGCCTTGGTGCAGATGAATATGCCCGTGTGAAATTATTCGAACCGCTTGGTATCACCAGCGCGAAATGGGAATATACTCCCGACGGAACCGTGGAAGGATGGGGAGGGCTCTGGCTGACGGCATCTGACCTTGCGAAATTCGCCTGGTTTATTCTGCAGAAAGGGCAATGGAACGGTGAGCAGCTGGTTTCGGAAAGCTGGATAGAAACCGCCGTGTCACCTCATGTAACTGCAAATACCCTGCAGGCAAAATACGGTTACATGTGGTGGATAGCTGATGCGAGGACAATAATGGCTTTGGGGTATTCCGGTCAGTATGCGATAATTGTTCCCGAAGACAATCTTGTTGTCGTATTTTTATCCGACCTTCCCGATTCGCAGTTTTATTATCCCGAACAGATGTACAGGTTTTTCCTGAAGCAGGGTGTTTCTGATGAGCTGCTCCCGGAAAATCGAAAGGCCATGAAAAAACTTGAGAAGCTTGCGGCTGAGTGGGAGTGAAAGAACTTTGTCATTCCCGCCTTCGCGGGAATGACCTTGTCAGATTTTTATGAAATATAATATTTATGGGTAATAGTCGGCGCCTCAGCGGGGATGATATATGTTTAAATAATCCGCGAAAATCCGCGTAATCCTCCGTAGTTATTTTTTTTATGATTTATTCAATTTCCAGATAAAGATCAAGCCGCAAATTGTCCGGGTCCGGGTAGAAATCCAGGTGCTCCTCGTACCAGCGGGCCATGTGACCGTAGAACGGTAATTCAGGGCAGATCTTCGGTTTGTAATGGGTCCCCTTAAGAATTTTCATCATTTTCTGCCAGGACTTCGGGATCCAGTCATTTCCGTCTGAACGTGAAGCTCCGTAAACTGCGAATTTGCCACCCGGAATCGTTTTGATCTTCACCCGGCTATCGCCTTTGACAGACTCATCCACGGGCATGAAAAACTCATAACCGTAAAATCTTTTGGTAACTGTATGTTTTCCAAGTTCGGGATCATTGTATTTGTAGTCTTCCTTCGGGTTCGGGATGGGATTGTCATACCCGAAGATACGGAAAGGTTTTTTAAAAAGACCGTATTTTTCAGCCCATTCCGAGAATACTTTCCAGGCATTATCTTCCGGGGTTTCCGATATTGTTCTGTAATATGCGACACGCATATCCTTTAACTGTTTCACTGCCAGTTCCATATAGCTTTCCTCCAGCAAATTAATTTCATGCAGAATATCCGGATTTCCGGGTTTTTTCTGATACTCTGAAGGAAGCATCGAAAATTCCTTTCTGAATGCGCGGGAATAAGCTTCGGGTGATTCATAGCCGCATTCAAGCGAAATTTCAAGAACGTTCTGTTTTCCGGCCGAGAGCATTTCCAGGCTTGCTGCGAGAATCCTCTTTCGTGCGTACTGCTTGTATGATAAACCTGTCAGCGCCGAAAACAGCCGGTGAAAATTCCTCAGGGACATGCATGCTTCTGCAGCGGCCTGCACATCCGAATTCTCCCTGATGTCCGGTGTGTTTTCAGAGTAATCGATTGCCTTCTGGATCCGGTGATATACTGTCATGTGCCAACCTTACAGGCGAAAACAGATTATTTCCTGACTTTTTGTGCCATTTTTCAGTTACAGATGAAGAATCATGCTTTTATATTCCGGGTCGCCAAAGCCGGATTTTTCATACAGCGGCTGGCCCATTTTTGTTGCATTAAGGAAGATGCGGTTCAGGCCGTGCTTTTTTGCCGAAGCTTTTATAAATTCCATAAGTCTCATCCCGCAGCCCATTCTGCGGTATTGAGGGTAGGTAAAGAAATTCAGGACATGACCGACTTTGCGGGAGTCCGGGGTGCCCAGGGGGGGCAGACTGTAAAGAAGAAGTCCGGCCCCGCAGACAAGATTGTTTTCTTCATCATACCCCAGATAACCGAGGTAGCTGTTTTTTTGAAGATGCTCTTCCAGATAGCGGCGGGTTGATTTTCTAATTTCATTTATTTCTGATCCGGCCATTTCAGGATGATCGTCTTTTACAAAATCAATTCTTAAATCCGTCATTTGTTCAAGATATTCAATCCCGGCTTCCGTTATTTTCAGTTCCATTTGTGTTCCTTTACAGCTCCGGCCAATCCTTTGACCGAATCAATAATGATATCGGGCTTTTCATCCGGGGTTCTGGGCTGCTGATTTCTGTAAATTCCCGTCCGGACCAGCACTGTCCCCATTCCGCTTTATTCATTTATACCTAAAATGATCCTCCCGTCGGCAAGCATCGGTACGATCTGATAACAATCTTTGTTATCATAGCGAAAGGTAACAAGAATATAATAAAACGGAATCCCTTCAGAATTGCTGTAATCATCTGCATGAAGCTGCTTTATTTCAAATGATTCAAATTCAAGTTTTTCAAACAAGGCCGTTTTTTCAAGATGATTGCGGCAGGCATTTACAAATTCCGTTACCGGCAGGGATTCCGGAAGGCAGGTTCCTTTGCCCTCATGCTGAAACTTCATCAAGTCACTGACAGCTATTCCATACAAATCGGTAGCCGGACCTTCCAAAGGTCCGGAGCTTAGAATTACAATATAACATTCATTCATGTAATCGCACTGATATGTACTTTCAGTCTCCTGTGAAAATCCGGAATAACTGATAAAAATAAACATCAGAAGAAAATTGCAGGTTTTCATAATTGTTCCTTTTGGGCCAAAGAGTAATTGATCTGGATTAATTATACCGGTATTCCATTGTCTTCAATAAAAGCCACCATTACTCCTTTGGACGGATTGCCGGGCTTTATGATAACATTTTTTCCTTAAATTGCCTATTCAGGATTTTCAACCTCTAATGCCGCATGCGGTACGGTTTTTACGATTTCGGGAAAATCCGCTTCATCCTCAAAACGCATCCATTCAATTCCGTATGGATTTTTGCCGTAACCGCTGACCTGCATTTTAAGTACGGGCAGATATTTTTCATCTTTAAGTTTTTTATCTGTCGGAATACCGGAATGATGGTATTTCATTTACTGTAATTTTCCAATCAAGTATATTCAGCGTATTCCGGTTGTGAAGTCTTTGCCGTTATTTTCTTCAGATCTTACGGAAAATAAATAACTCAACCGGTTCAAAGACGGGTCCCGGATATTTTTTTATATCGGCTTTCATTTTTGCTATACCTTTCCGGAACTCTTTGTCA
>CAZKOK010000266.1:3820-4994 GCA_964554355.1 uncultured Spirochaetia bacterium
TCTTTGTCAGGAATTAAAGTTAGGTCTGAAAGCCCGCGCAGACTGATTTTATCACAATATTCGGCGAAACTGTCTGTAAATTTCTGGATTATCAGCCGATGGCTGACAAACTCAAGTCCGGCTTTTAAAGCTTTGCCGATAATGCTTTTCCGGGAAGGAAGGCGTGCTTTATTCAGTTCAATCGCCGAAGGGAAGTATTTAAGATAAAGAACATCATACATAGATTCAATTGCCGAATTCCTTATGCACAGATATTTCCAGTTCTTCAGGATTCTTGCGATTTCATTCATCGCCTTGTCCTTGTTTTCGATGTGGTGGTAAACCATCGACATAAAAACAAGATCGAAGCTCTTGTCCGGAAATGGAATATCTTCTGCGCTGCCTCTTTTAAATTCAATTTCCGGCAGTTGTTCAGAAGCTTCTTTCAGCATCTTTTCAGACAGATCAATGCCTGTAATTTCAGCTTTGTAATAGTCAGCAAGAGCCCTTGTAAACCGGCCAGTACCGCAGCCCAGGTCGAGGATATAATTTACGGTTTTTGTTTTGGAGGCGAAGCAGCTGCTTGCCCGCTGCTGAGCCCCTTCCCGGCATGAGGAGTGGCCGGTGCAGGGCATCGAACCCGACGAATGACGATAAAAGGGGACAGCTTCGCCGATTGAATCGGTCCATAATTTAAGTGTTTCCGGCGGGAAAGCGCGGGATTTGCTGTAGACTGTTGATATTTCGAAATTGTCATATTTCATAGTTTTCCCGTTCAATATGTGATAAAAGAGTAACAGATAATTCCCCGGGAGTACATAGTGGACAGAAATCAGTTAAAAAGAACAGGCAGAAAATTATCACTACATATGAATGCCGTCTGCATTTTATTATTGATATTTTCATGTACAGGAAGTCCTTCGGAGTATGACAGAGCAGGAACAATAAAATTTACCGTTACCGGTCTGAAAAACAACAAAGGCAATGTCATTGTATTTATCCAGGACAAGGCGATGCTTCGCTTTACCGAACTGATGCAGAAAGATTATTCGATAGAAGAGCGATTTGCTGATATGCTTCCTGCCGGAATAAGCTCTGCAGATTTCAATCTGATTTTCTGTTCTGAATTTATGATTACAGAAGAACAGGACCGTGAATATATAAGGAGTCTGTATGAGCCGGACCCGGCCGGGGA
>CAZKOK010000266.1:5004-6007 GCA_964554355.1 uncultured Spirochaetia bacterium
CCGCTACGGAATGGACTGGCTCGATGCCTCGTTCCTGAAGCCGGAGACAGCGGTATATCAAGGTTTCAGGAAATCCTTAAAAAAGAAAGAGAGTCGAAAACGATTACTATAAGCAGAATAGAAGGAAATGAAGTTAAAGGAGAATTCAGCAATATTCCATACGGATCCTATGCCATTGAAGTCTGGCATGATGAAAATGATGACGGGCAGCTGACCTGGATTCTCGGCATACCGGCTGAGGGATGGGGAATGACAAAATATAAATACGGTAATCAGCTGCAGGGTTTTTATAATTATAACTTCAGACTTGCCCGTAAATCGCTTGATGTTGAGATACCGGTTAATTATTTCTATGATACGGATCCGGAATTTATGGGCAATGTACAGTTCTCTGGCAGCAGGGAAATTCCTCCGGATATTTACAGAATTGATATGAATCTGAAAGAGATTTATTTCAGCGGAAAAGCTGTGAATGATGATTTCAAACTTGAAATAAGCTGGCTGGGAGACGCCGAAGATCTTGAAAATTGCCCGGTTATTTATGTTACTGATTCCTATTACCGCAGGCCCCAATACAAATACATCCATTATTTAAGTACTATCGGCGAAATTCCTCCCGTACTGGTTGTCGGTATCGGATATAAAGAAGGAAAAGATTATGATTCACTGCGGAACAGGGAGCTTCTTAATTATCCGGACAAGTTTCTGAAACTCATTGAAAATGAAATATTCCTTTTCGCGGAAAGCGGATTTTCTGTAAATCCTGGAAAAAGAATATTATTCGGTCATTCCAACGGAGGAAGGTTTTCCCTGTATACTCTTTTAAAACAGGCGGAAACAGGCAGGAAAAGCTTTTCGGATTTTATAGCCGGGAGTACGTCTACATATTCATGGGATTTCAGCAAGCTTGTTCCAGAAGCGGGGAGTAGTCTGCCTTATACCCTGTACATGTGTGTCGGGACCTATGAAGACTTGCTTTATTTCGGCCGAAACAGTGAGCTGT
>CAZKOK010000267.1:0-6000 GCA_964554355.1 uncultured Spirochaetia bacterium
TATTCCTTCAGGAACTGCCCGCCTGGGGACATCTTTGGGTATTGCCTTTACAGGCGGAGGTCTTGGTATTGGTCTTTTTGACGTTCTTAATGTTTCTCTTACAGGGCCCAATATCATGGCTGCTGAAGGTAATGTTGTAAACCAGGTTACCTTGCATGCAGGTTATGCCGGAACATTCGACCTTGGAATTCTTCAGATACACGCAGGTGCCCAGGTAAGGCCTACTCTTGTATTCAATGCACCGATTGATGTAACTTTCTTTGCAGACGCATTGGGATCAACAAATGTTGATGTAATGAATACACTTAACGGAATCGCCGGATATGCAGGTATCGGCGTCGGCCTTGACGTCGGTGTAATAGTTGATTTCTGGTGGTTCAACTTCGGTCTGTCTGTAATGGACCTTGTTAATTACATGATGTACCAGGAAACTTCACTCGGCGAACTCGCAGAAAATCCAGGCGCAATGATTCCATCAAGAGATGATCTTGAAAATAATCAGGTAATCAACACCATGATCAATTTTGGTGTAGCATTCGCACCTGAAATTCCCGTAATAACCGAATTGATTGAACCCAAACTGTATGTTGACTTCCAGGATATCAACGGCATTATCAAAGCCGCATCCGGTGGCGACACAGACGCACTGATTGATCTTGTCAAAATCGGTCTTGATGTAAGGCTTCTTGATTTCCTTAAGGCAAGTGCTGGTTTTGCCGACGGATACATTACTCTCGGAGTTGCTTTTGACCTTCCCGTCATCAACATAAGCCTTGCAGCTACGGCAGGCGTTGTTAATGAAATCGAAGATATATCCGATTTCGGCATCGCTGCAGAAATCGCACTCAGATTCTGATCCTGATTTAACTTTGTGTTTCAGGGCCTGCTTCGGCAGGTCCCTTTTTTTGAAAAATAATAGTTGCAAAATTCCGCCGTATGTATAAACTAAGAAAGATGAAAGGCAATATACAATTAGAAATCGAACATGTTAAATACAAGGATTTTGTCGACTTTGACAATCTCCAGATAAAGAGAATGGTGCTTGCACCTATAAAGGAAGATCAGGACAAGGCTATCCTGCGTTTCTTTTATGAAAAAGGGGAATCAATCCGCAAGCTGGTTCATGAAGAGATCATAACGCTTGTTCCCTTCAAGAAGAATACAGAAATTCTGCTTAACGGCACACCCAAAAACAAACACCGGGTCGACTGCTCGGTTCAGGTTGATCAGGGGCCTGTACAGAATTTTATATTAAGAAAGCCTGTCAATCTGGCTGCTCTTTTTCTGTCACTGGCAGGGGCTGCTGCCCTTGCGCTGCTGATTATTTTCCTCGGACCGGTAATTGCCAACGCCATTTCCGAAGCCGGAAAAAACAAGCCTCTGGTTACTGAATCAGGACCGGCAGACAAACCAGCCGATACCGGGAGTACTTCATCAGGTTCAGCCCAGGGGACTTCATCAGCCCAGGCTGAAGTAATGCCGGCTGATACTTCTGCAGCTGCTGTGGCAGCAGCCAAACAGACAGAATCTGTTACCATATACTTCCGGGGCGACACGGCCGATCTGAAAGACGGTGAAGACAGCAAGCTTGATGCCCTTGCAAACAAACTCAGGGGAAAGGAAATTCTCAAATTCCGGATTGACGGCCATACGGCTGATTTCTTTACAGAAGCCGGACAGAAATATGTTTCAAAACTGCGTGTTGATGCTGTATTCAATTATCTTAAGTCAAAGCTGGGCAGCAGCCTGCCCGAACCTGAAAAGAACTACTACGGTTCAACCCAAAGCGTAAGTTCAGGGACAGGCACATACTATCTTGACAGGCGTGCTGAAATTTCTGTCGAATACCAGTGATTCAGGAATTAATATAACCTTAAAAAGGAAATAAAAAAACCGTTATCCAAAGATAACGGCTTTTTTTGTTATTGCCCTTTTTAAAACTGTCAGAACAATTTATAAAGAACTGATATTCCAAAATATCCTGTCGGTTCTTTGAATGCTGCAGCTACATCATCTACTGCAAGATTTTCAATCAGTGTTACAAAATTAAGCCCGATTGAAAGATTGCCGAGTACGATTTCTGCTGAAGCTTTTACATTTGCGCCGATCTGTGTCGGATTTGTAACATCTTCAAGTATGAAAGAAACGTTAGGACCAACACCAAGACCTAATCTAATAAGAACCAGGTCAATTACAATACCTAAATCTGTATATACACCCAGCGAAGCAGGTGTGGGCGGTTCTGTATTTTCTTCAGCTCCTGAAAAGAATACTGTAGCCTGCGCCTGAAAGATGCTCAGATTAAAACGAACATCGGCACCGAACAGCAGGTCACCGAGTTCAATCCCCCCGCTTTCATCTTCAATTTCAATCTGTCCCTCTGTAAAGGGGATATTCAGGTAAACAGCTCCGCCGATCTGGAAATCTGCGAATGCTGCCAATGGCAGTACTATCAAAGCAACAATAAGCATAATTTTCTTCATAAAAACACCTCCATAGTGTTACTATAGTTAATTATATCGCAATATCAAATAAAACACCTGAAAAAGTCGATTTTATCACCTTTTTTTCTCTATTTTCCTGAAATACGCCTCAATCATACTCATTTCAAACTCATCATTACTTTCATACCCGAATCCGAACACTTTTTTCCAGAGGCTTTTTTCCTCCATACACAGATAAAAATAAACCTTGTCATGCCAGGATCTGAACTTTTCATACATAAATGAAAACATTTCTTCCTTCACATCAAGCGGATATGAGTATTTACCCTCTATCTCATCAAGCTCAATCTGAAGGACCCTTGTCTTCAGTTTTCTTTCTCTCAGGTTTTTTATAACAGATTTTATAAATGTCAGCGTACCGAACGAAACCATACAGACTTTTTCAGGGTCAAATCTTTTTATTACTTCAGCTGCCAGTTCAGAATAATCTTTTTTATATCCTTCATACCTGACAACCGGATGAAAATGGAAACCGACCATAACGTTTTTACGGTAAAGTTTCTCTGCAGCATCAAGCCGGTCTGTCAGTGATGCCGTTCCATGTTCCTCGTTTCTGATAACCGGTTCAGTATTCAGCGTCCAGGTGCAGATAACATTCTGCGGCACTTCGTTATCAAGAAGGTAATTTATGTTTGCGCTTTTGGTTTTGAATTCCAGAATTATATTCGGGTTTTCCCGGGCAAATTCAAACAGATCATCAAGCAGGTTTCCTCTGTTGCCCCACATAAGCGAATCCGAAGACTGGCCGGTTCCGATATGATATCTTTTTTCAGGATCAGGTATTATTTTTTTCAGTCTGTCCCTTAAATTGTCATAAAAGAGTATTTTACCCTTGTTGTAGAATGTCTGAATAGAGCAGTATGAGCAGCCGTATCCGCAATTCATGACTGCATCCAGGGTTTTCAGATTGCAGCAGCGTGTTTTTTCGGATGCGACAGGACAGTAGCCCAGCAGAATCGAATCTTCTTTCATGATTCCAGTGCCCGCTTGCGGAAACTTTTTATGAGGAGTAATTTCCTTAAATCTGAAGGGAGTGCTTTTCAGATGATGCCATTTACTTTCAAGGATGCCTGCAGCCTTTTCGGAAGCCGCTTTCCCCTTAAAAATCTGTATGTCGACATCTTCCCAGATCAGGGGGACAGTCTTCTCATCCCACATTTCCAGATCCCGCTGAATAATGAGGCATTTCCTGATCTGCTGGACAGTCATACGGTAGGTTTCAGCTTTTTCCTGAAAGAATTTTTTAAAAGAGGGATCTGAGTTTTTCCATAACGGGTCATCCCGGAAGGTCTCAAGTTTTGAATACATCAGTCACTTGATATCAGAATTTATGAGAAAATTCCAGTCTTTTAAAACCACAGAGAACACAGAGGGTCTTTGGTTATTCGGGAAGTTCGGGCTGCCGTGTAATTGTATCGCAGGGTTGAAGTATATTTATTGGTTTTTTCCCAACCAAAAAAAATTTCATCCAGCAGGAATAATTAATCATGGAAAATCTTAAATATCACATTAAAAACTCTGTGCACTCTGTGGTTTTAATTATTCCCCGGGAAACTATTAAAACAAACCCGAAATATTCCCTTCCGCATCGATATCAATATTGTTTGCCGAAGGGACCCTGGGCAGTCCGGGCATGCGCATTATGTCTCCGGTCAGAGGTACAAGGAATCCGGCGCCCGCGGAAATCAGTATTCTGCGTACTGTGACAAGAAAATCCTTTGGACGGCCCAGAAGTTTCGGATTGTCGGAAAGCGAAGACTGGGTCTTGGCGATACAGACGGGCAGTTTGTCGTATGAAAAATTATATATTGTTTTAAGATCTGCTTTGGCTTCGCCTGTAAAATCCACAGCCTGGGCCCCGTATATTTTTTTGGCTACAATGGTTATTTTTTCCTCTACACCCATGTTCCAGTCATAGAGCTGATTGGCTTTTGTTTTGTCAGAAATTATGGAAATTACTTTTTCACCGAGATCCAGAGCGCCTTCGCCGCCCATGGCCCAGTGTCTGCATACTGAATACTTTACTCCCGCTTTTTTACACATTTCATTGATTACCGTAAGTTCTTCATCAGTGTCCTGGGGAAAATGGTTTACGGCTACAACTGCCGGTACATTGAACTTGGTTATATTTTCAAGGTGCTTTTCAAGGTTTTCCAGACCTCTTTTGACGGCTTCAGGGTCCGGATTGCCAAGCTCGCTTTTCCTGACACCGCCGTGCATCTTGCATGCCCGGACCGTTGCAACAAGTACGACAGCCTGCGGCGAGAATTTTCCGTAAGGGCTGACAATATCAAAGAACTTTTCCGCTCCAAGGTCAAACCCGAATCCTGCTTCGGTAACAACATAATCCGAGCTGCGCAGAGCAAGATTTGTTGCAATGATTGAACTGGCACCCTGGGCAATATTTGCAAAAGGGCCTCCGTGAATAAAGGCAGGCCCGTTTTCACCGGTCTGCACAAGATTCGGAAGCATGGCCTGTTTGAGAAGCGATGCAGCAGCTCCATGAACCCCCAGCTGACCGGCAAGGACCGGCTGATCATCTTTGGTAAGTCCGACAAGTATATTTCCAATCTTCTTTTTCAGGTTTTCATATCCCATTGAAAGACAAAGAATCGCCATTATTTCGCTGGCAGCTGTAATATCAAATCCGCTTTCCCGCGGCACACCGTTTTTATGCCCGCCGAGGCCGACTACGGTATTCCGCAAGGTGCGGTCATTCATGTCCATTACTCTTCTCCAGAGCAGCTTTCTGGTATCAAGTCCCATTTCATTTCCAAAATGAAGATGATTATCAAGAGCTGCAGCAATAAGATTGTTGGCTGCTGTAACCGCATGCAGATCGCCTGTAAAATGCAGATTTATATCTTCCATCGGAAGGACCTGACTGTAGCCTCCTCCGGCTGCTCCGCCTTTGATGCCGAAAACCGGCCCGAGTGAAGGTTCCCTTAATGCGACTGCAACGTTTTTCCCAAGCCTTCTTAAGGCCTGACTGAGTCCGATGCTTGTTGTCGTTTTTCCTTCGCCTGCCGGAGTCGGCGTAATTGCACTGACAAGTATCAGTTTTCCTTTTGACGGCGTGTCAAGTCTCTTGTGAAGAGTATCAACTTTTATCTTGGCTATATAATCACCATAAGGGATTAGATCATCCCTGCTGAATTCAAGTTCCGAGGCAATATCCCAGATCGGTTTTAATTTATACTCTCTGGCAATCTCCAGATCACTTTTATAATTCATACACACATCCCCGTATATTGTTCTAGCTGAAAATTGAACCGCCCCCGGCATCAATCGCCACTATAAGGGGAAAATCAGCCACTTTCAGCTTATAAACGGCTTCAGGACCAAGATCTTCAAAGGCAGCAGGTTCAGCTTCTATTATATGCTCAGCATACAGGGCTCCGCAACCACCAAAAGCATAAAAATAGACACATTGATTTCTTGTAATTGCTTCCTTAACTTCACTGTTCCTGGGTCCTTTTCCAATCATACCTGCAAG
>CAZKOK010000268.1:0-5980 GCA_964554355.1 uncultured Spirochaetia bacterium
GCAAAAGAAACAGCATCCGGATCTGCGACTTATCACAATAGCGGAACATCTTCAGGTGCAGCACAAAAACCGGCAGCTTCCCAGACGCCCGCTTCCTATACAGCGCCAAACCCCCAAACGGTTGTAAATTACTGGATACAGCTTGCATCATACCCGAAGAAATCGACCGCAGAAATGAAACAGGAAGAGCTTACAGAAAAAAACCTGGTCACAACGATATCAACAAAAGAAATGGACGGCCAGATCTGGTACCGGCTGCGCTACGGACCGTACACCAGCATATCGGAAGCCAACAAATTTCTTTCCTGGATAAAAAACCTTTCAGGCTATGAAGACAGCTGGATAGACCCGGTATCTGTGACAAGATAATTACTAATTATGAATGATGAATGAAAGCCGCTGCGTTAAGACAGCGGCTTTTTATTATGATTTTCGTTATTCCTGCGAAAGCAGGAATCTATTTACGAATATCCCCGCGGACCCAATGTCATCCCCGCGGAGACTGTCTTCCTGAACGGGTTTGTCCGGTGAGAGTTTATTTCATGTTCGGTTTACAAATTATGGACATGGCGAAACAGGCTGTGATCATAATTTGTATGGAAACGAAAGGAAATAAACCGAACCCCCATATATACGTTGCATCGCCAAAATCGTTGCGTCGTTGCGTGATGTAATTTGCGGTTTTGACTTATAGCATTCACTCAATTAAGATTAAGATATAAATGGATACTTTTTTAAGGGATAATGCGTCATAAATGGACAGAACGGAAATTAACACAGTAATCTATTCTGCATCCCGGGAATATCCCGATATCGAGAAATTCTTCGGCAGCAAGGGGATAAGGCATATCTATATTCCGATAAAAAATCTGGAAAAAAGCCATTGCGATTATCCCGATGCGGACCTTTTTCTGTTCGTATTAAATACCGATGAGGAAAAACTTTTTTCCCATATCAAAAAAGCGGTCATCAAAAAGCCTTCGATTCTGGTAAGCAGAAGCAGCCGGCCCGAGTTTATCACCGAGGCGCTGCACTCAGGAATGATAGACGTACTTCCTTTCCCTGCAGATGATGACCAGCTTGAATGCCAGTACCGGAGAATGCTTTACCGTCTTGAGGCCGAGAATATGCTTGTGAGCGCGCTTAAGACAATCAAGTATTCGGAAACGCGGCTGCTTGAAAAAAACACTATCCTCGAGACAATTCTCGATATTCTTTCGCATGATTCAAGAAATATTTTCATTAATCTGAGGGCATTGATTGGAGACCTTCCGGAATCCCCGCTGCGCGGCATGATTACAGCTAATATAAATGATCTGTATGATGAACTGCACAAAGCCATCGGATATCTTGGACACAGAAAACGGATTATATCGGTATTTACCACAATAAAAAACCTGGTAATTACATCAAGCCGGATACCTCTTGAACTGCATAAACGCATTATTTTCACGCATTCTTCCCGTTTTCTTCTTTTTGCGGAGTGCTCGGAGCTTTTCAAGAATGCAGTAATGAATATTGTTGAAAATGCTCTTAAATACTCGCTTTCAAATAAAAAGGTTGCTGTCCATCTGGAGCGGAAAGGTGATTCAATTGAGATAACTGTATCCGATCAGGGCCCCGGGATTCCCGATTCGGAAAAAAAGAAGATATTTGAACGTTTTTACCGCATGGAGAAAGACAGGGAAATCTCCGGAACAGGAAGAGGATTGTGGATTACCAAAAATATAATTGAAAAAGAAGGCGGAATTATTTTCATAACCGATAACCGGAAAAAAGGCACAGTATTTCATATTGTTATTCCGGCTTTTGTCCTTCAGGATCCGGCTGACCGGATTGAAATGCTGTCCGGATGGTTCGGGCTTTCAGACACCCAGATAAAAAAGAAAGAAGAAGCAATGACAACCCTGATCAAACTTCAGGATATTCCGGGACCATTTGATCTTCACTCGGCAGTGTTCTGCAATCTGCTTGAATATCTGCGCAAGGAAAAAACCGAACAGGAAGCACAGCATTTCAAGGAAAAAATGAAGGAATACAAACGAATGAATTCCGGCAGCCTGAAAATCCTGATTGTTGATGATTCACTGTATGTTCAGTATTATCTTGCCACCTATCTTGTAGAACTTGGGTACGGCATTTGTGATTATGCCGGCACAGGCGAGGAGGCGGTAAATTTTCATAAGGAATATAAACCCGACCTGATAACTCTGGACTGTACAATGCCTGTTATGTCAGGGGTGGAAGCTGCCAGGCGCATTCATGACGAAAATCCTGCAACTCCGATCATTTTTATTTCAGGAATAGGCAGGCATCCCCAGTTTCTGCATGATCTTGCGGAATTCCTGCCTAAAAACAGATATTCCGTATTGACCAAACCTTTTAAAAAGGAAGAATTGAAAAAAAAGGTTGCAAGCCTGCTGAAATTCTGACCGGTCCAGGCTGAACTTCAGAAAAACCTTTTTATAAAGAATTATCCGGAATGAAAATATATACAAGAACAGAACAATTCCCTGAACAGCTCAGGAAATTATGCGGCAGCTATGGACAAATGTCTCACAGCCCCGAGTTTCCGCTGAAAATAACTGATGTTTATGCTGCCGGAATACAGAGTGCCGGCGGGCCTCTCTTTCTCCAGGCCGTTCCATCCGTTTTTGAAACAGTCAGGACCGAAAACGAGTCTGATGATCCGCTTTCAGAAATGAAGTATCAGGTCAGTCCCGGGCTTATACACAGATATGCTGACAGGGTCCTGCTCCTGACAACAGATGTCTGCGACATGCACTGCAGGCACTGCTTCCGCAGGAGTTTTTCCGGCTCCGGAGGCGGCATAATATCCGATGCAGATCTTATAAAAGCCAGGGCTTATATAGAATCAGAGCCATTAATCCATGAAATAATTCTTTCCGGCGGAGACCCCTTGACAATTCCTCCCGGAAAACTCGGAAAAATCCTGAAAACACTTGATCTTCCGGGGCGCAGACTCGTTTTCAGAATAGGGACGCGTGTCCCTGTTGTTTCACCCTGGAGAATTTCCGGAAAACTGTTATCAGTACTTAAAAGCCTCAGGTCTGTATGGATTGTTGTTCAGATTAATCATCCCCGGGAAATCAGCAGCGCGGCACTCAGGGCTGTTACGGCAATCAGAAAAGCCGGGATCCCGGTTCTGAATCAGTCAGTTCTGCTTAAAGGAGTCAATGACAGTGTAGACATATTAAAAAACTTATGTCATCTTCTGGTTGAAGCAGGAATAAAACCCTATTACATCTTTCAGGGTGATCTGGCAGCCGGTACATCACATTTCAGGGTACCGCTGAAACGGGGTCTGGAAATAATTAAAACCCTGCGCAGTCAGATATCCGGGACAGCCATGCCTGTGTATGCAGTTGATCTGCCTGACGGAGGAGGCAAGATACCGCTGACGGAAAATTATTTTCTGCGGGAAGAGAACGGATATCTTGTTTTCTGCGATGCAGAAGGGAAAGAGTACAGATATCCGGCTGAATAAATAGTTCCGGTTAAGATATCTTAAAACTTGTTGATTATAGATTGCCAAAAAATGTAGGATAGGCTACGGAAAGATCCGTGCGGATTGAATATCAGCCAATAAATATAGTTTTTTTCAGGATGGATGAATGATTGATGTCAGAAATGTGACCAAATATTATGGAAACTTCTGCGCAGTTGACAATGTTTCATTCAGTATTAAGAGAGGCGAAATAACCGGACTTCTTGGGCCTAACGGCGCCGGGAAAACGACCATGATGCGTATGATAACCGGTTATTTTCCGCCTACAGAAGGATCAATTGATGTTGCAGGAAAAGATGTTACTGTCTTTCCGCGTGACATCAAGCGTTCGATAGGCTATCTGCCGGAAAGCGCACCTTCATATCAGGACATGCTTGTCTTTGATTATCTGAATTTTGTTGCTGCGGTTCATGGAATAAAGGATTTGTCTGTAATCGACAAAACAGCAGAACAGTGCGGTCTTGTCGAAATGATGGACAGAAGAATTGACGAGTTGTCAAAAGGATACAGGCAGCGCGTAGGCCTTGCCCAGGCCATGATACACGACCCGGAAATCCTGATTCTTGATGAACCGACCAGCGGACTTGATCCAAACCAGATCCTCGAAGTCCGTGATCTTATCAGGGAAATCGGGAAAACAAAGACAGTTATTCTTTCAACCCATATTCTTCAGGAAGTCGAAGCTTTGTGCGAACGTGTGCTTATTATAAATGAAGGCAGGGTCATCACCGATTCGGTGACTTCAGATCTTCAGGCTTCGCACGGGAACCGCTACAACATCAAACTGTCGCTTAGCGGTACGGACCTGAAAGGTCTTGAAAAAGCTGTCAAATCAGTTGACGGGTTTCTGGCTGTTAAAATCGGCGACGGCGATAAAAAACTCACAAATGCTGTAGTTTCAACAACAGACAAAATCGATGCAAGACCACAGATTTTCTCGATTATAAAGAAGAATGACTGGGTCCTCTATGAAATGGTCCGCAGCAAACACACCCTTGAACACATTTTTGCGGAACTCACAAAAGGAGGAAATGAAAAATGAAAGAATTTTCTGTTGGCCGTGAAATGATGATAATAGCAAAAAGGGAACTGAAATCCTATTTTGTCAGCCCGATTGCCTATATTGTCCTCGGCATATTTATTGTTTTTAATGCAATTTTCTTTTTCAGCACTTTCTTTATTTATGACCGTGCCGAGATTTCAACACTCTTTATCAGAACTGTTTCAATATTCGGTGCAGTAGATATACCGATAATGGCGCTTTTCCTTTCTCTTGCAGTCCCGGCAATTACCATGAGGGTCTTTGCCGAAGAAAAGAAAACGGGAACATTTGAAACGCTGATTACAATGCCTTTGCGTACATTTTCAATTGTTGCGGGCAAGATTCTTGCTGTTTTTATCTTCTCGGCAATCATGATCGGGTCCACCCTGTTTTTCCCGGTTACGCTTTCGGCTGTAGGGAAATTTGATATAGGGCCCATTCTCGGAGGATATCTGGGAACCCTCCTTCTCGCACTCGCATTTTCTGCTATCGGAGTGTTTACTTCAGCATCAACAAAAAACCAGATTGTAGCATTTGTTATAGCGCTTATAATAAACGTTTTTCTGTGCCTTGTTCATCTGTTTTTTATATTCCTTCCGGCCAAAGTAATAGACCTGTTTCAGTACATAAGCGTTTATTACCACTTTGATATGATAGCCAAGGGACTGTTTGATCTGAGGAACCTGGTTTATTTCATCTCGCTTATTATTCTGTTTACGGCAGGAACAATGCGTATGGTAGAGGAGAGGAGGTAGCTTATGAAAACCGGCAGACAATTCTCTATTAAAGACATTATCAACAGCAAACGGACCACACTGGTCCTGATTATTATACTGGTAATTCTTGTTAATCTTTTTGCAATGTCTGTATATCTGAATGTTGATCTGACATCAGGTAAAGCATATACACTGCTGGATGTCAGCAGGGAAGTCGTGTCAGGTCTGGAAGATACGATTTTTATAAAGGCCTTTTTTACATCCGATCTTCCTGCTGAATATAACGATATAGAAAAGTATTTCAGGGACCTGCTCAAAGAGTATGCACGGGTCAGCAGGGGTAAAATACAATATGAATTTCTGAATGTCGAAAAGGAAGAAAACAAGAATATTGCCAATTCCTACGGGATTCTTCCGATTCAGATATATGAAATAAAGAACGACCGCCGCGAACAGCGGACAGCTTATATGGGAGCGGCGATCATCTACGGCAATATGATCGAAAATATTGATATCACGACAACTCTCGGTCTTGAACACTTGATTACAACCAATATCCAGAAAATGATTAACAAAATGAATATGCTTTCCGGTATTGGCGAAAAGTCAAAAATCACTCTTTATAAAAGCCCGGAACTCGGCAGAGTCTACGGTGTACAGGGGTATGACGAACTTGATGCCCACATTAAAGGG
>CAZKOK010000269.1:0-5957 GCA_964554355.1 uncultured Spirochaetia bacterium
TCGGCATCAGATGCAGTAAAAAGTTTCATTACTGCTTTCATCCTCTCGGGAATGCTGCTTTTATTGGTCAGTTTGAATGCTGTCAGAACTGCATTCCCGAACCACTGTCTCATGCTGCTGATCAGTTTCGGGTTCTTTTTAAGTACAATTGCTGTTTCACCGTCATTTCCGCAGTCACTGTAAATTTTGGGGACAGAGCCCGGAATTATCCGCTTGTCCCCGGCCCTGACATAATCCACACTGAAATCACTCACAGCAGCGGCGGAGATAACTGCATCAAAATCATTTTCGCTTTGCGCCATATCAATACAGATTTTCTGCAGGTCGCTGAAGCTTCTGAAAATAAATTCCCTTAATTCCGGCTGACTGTGTGTAACAGGTTCAGACCTGAAATTCCTGACAAATACAATCTGATGGCCGCATTTCAGAAAATGCCTGCAGATTTGGGCACCCGTGCGTCCACTTGAAAAATTACTGAGAAATCTTACCCCGTCAACAGGTTCATCACACCCGCCTGAAGTAATCAGCACTTTCATGTTTTCCGGCCTCCGGGAATTTTTTTCTCTTTAAAATACTTATCAATCAGCTTAAAAGTATCTTCCGGCTCCAGAAGCCTTCCCTGACCTTCTGTCCCGCAGGCCATTCTGCCTTCACCCGTCGGCAGTATTGTACATCCATACGATTCAAGCACATCCAGATTTTTGCGCACAGCAGGGTGGGCAAACATATTTGAATTCATCGCCGGAGCTATCCAGACAGGACTTTTCCCGTTATTCGCAAGAAAAATCGCGCCGAAAAGATCATCAGCCAGTCCGGCTGCCAGTCTGTTGATTGTATTTGCACTGGCCGGGTAAACGATAACAAAATCTGCCCAGTCCCTGGAAATTGTTATATGCGGAACATAATCAGGATATCCTTCCCACATATCCGTCAGCACCTTGCGGCCGGTTATTCCGTTAAGGGTTGCTTCGCCAAGAAATTTCAGTCCGCCGGCCGACATACTGCACTGCACATCATACCCTGATTTTACAAGCATGCTTGCCAGAGAGGCGGATTTAAAGGCTGAAATTGATCCTGTTACATGAATAAGTATGTTTCTGCTTTTATCGGATTTCAACATTATCAATTAACCTCACTTCTTCAAGAAATACGGCACCGAATCTTCTGCCGATGTAATCTTCCAGATAATCCACCCTGAATCCTGCTTCTTCCAGCTGTTTTCTGATTTCGGGAAGGCCCTTCCCGCCGGAAAGATATTTGTAAAAAAGCGGTGCTTTTCCCCTGCCCTCTCTGCTGAGTCTTAAATTGCGAGAACTCATGGCCAGGCCGTCATCCTCGCGGACTATCGGACAGGGAACAATTCCCACAGAAAGAAAAAATGCTTCCGTCATGCCTTTTATTAACATAAGCTGCTGGTAATCTTTCTCTCCGAAATATGCACGGCATTTTCCAACAATGCCGAACAGCTTCAGGACAACCGTCAGGACACCGTCAAAGTGACCGGGTCTTGCAGCGCCGCAGAGCATCCCGGAAAGTTCACTCTCACTTACCTTGTATTTATATTCATCCGGATACATTTCTGTATAATCAGGAGCAAACAAAACATCAATTCCATGTTCTTCCAGTTTTCTGATATCTTCATTCCAGGTTTTGGGATACTTGTCCAGGTCGGATTTGTCATTAAACTGGGTCGGATTAAGATAGATACTGACAACTGTAATATCATTTTCCTCAAGGCTTTTTTTCATCAGCGAAAGGTGCCCTTCATGCAGGGCGCCCATTGTCGGAACAAACCCGACTGTTCTGTCAGCCTTGTCTGTAAGATATTCTTTCCATTCCGCAGCCTTGTGCAGTATCTTCATCAATAACTCTCCTTCTCCGAAGGAAAACCGCCGTTTACAACTGCTTCTGCATATTCATCCAGCGCTTTTTTAACAAGTTCTGAACCATCCATAAATGTCCGCACAAATCTTGGCTTTATTTTTACAGTCAGGCCCAGGAGATCATACAGGACAAGTACCTGGCCGTCAGTCTGCGCGCCTGCGCCGATACCAATCGTCGGAATTCTTAGCTGCCTGCTGATTTCTGCGGCAAGTTCCGCCGGGATGCATTCAAGAACCATTGAAAAACAGCCTGCTTTTTCCAGTACGGATGCGTCTTCGATAATGGATTTTGCCGAATCATCAGATTTACCCTGGACCTTGTATCCGCCGAATTTGTTTACGGATTGCGGAGTCAGCCCGAGATGCCCCATTACAGGAATACCGGATTCGACAATATGTGCGATTACATCCAGATTCCCCCGTGCTCCTTCCAGCTTGACAGCATTTGCTCCTGCCTTAATCAGCTCTCCTGCAGCTTTAAGGCACTCATATTTTCCGTATCTGTGGGCAAGAAACGGCATATCAGCAATGATAAATGACTCCGGAGCACCGCGCCGCACAGCCTGTGTATGCAGCTTCATCATCTCAAGGTCGGCTGATACTGTTGATTCAAACCCGTGAACAACCATTGAAACACTGTCGCCGACAAGAATCGCATCAATATCAGACCCTGCAATTATTACGGCAAAAGCGGAATCGTAACAAGTCATCAGAGTAATTTTCTTACGGCTTTCCTTGAAAGCCTGGAAATCATTTACAGATTTCATATAATTTTCCTCCCTTCAGAGAAAACTCCGGCATTTTCAGGGAAATTACAGCACTTGATATAACTGAATGAGTATATAAAATTAAAATAAGAAGAGATGGTTTTCATAGCGGTACCTGTCCTGCCGGATCAAGTCCTCCCGATAAAGATCAACTTGCTGCAGAGGTAATCTTTCACAAGAATAGATTCCGCCTGTCTGCAGCCTTGTTTTAATGTTGCCTTTATTCAGGCAAAAAGTCAAGTAATCAAAGCAGCCTTTAACCACTGTCTCAGGAAACCTGTTCTATATAATTAATTATCCAGAAACCGTTTTCATTTTTCATTTCACATATATCAATATAATGTGTTACATCGGGAGTCTGAATATTTGATTTATCAGAATAATCAGTATCATAAAAATCATATTCCACCCTGAATTTATTTTCGGCAAATTCCATTATGCTGTGAATCAGGATTCCGAAAACCCTGGTTCCCGGCTGTAATTCCGGCTTACCCTTGCTGATCCATTGTTCAGGCAGCATCAGCGCAATTAATTCATCCCCGGGATTACTTTCAACCCCGTGGAAATAATTATTATGATCTATTGTAGATTCACGAAAAGTAATAAAAAATATCCGGTTGGTGAGCATATCTATATTCTGAGAATTTGAACAGTCCTGCACCATATCCAGATCGAAGCTGTTGACAGCATAATAAAACTGCTCAATAACTTCTGCAGGAGACATCCCGATAAGGGCTTCTCTTTTATCTGGAATTAGGGCCTCGATTATAAAATAAGGAATAATCACGGCAAAAAATATCCCGAACAAAAGAAAATACAAATAGAATTTTCTGCTGCGGAAAACTTTTCTGAAAACAGCTGATTCTTCAGGAATCATAAAATTCTCCATATCTTTATAATAGATTATAACAGATTATAATACGGAATAACAAGAAAATCAAATATGTCTTCTTTCATCATTAAAAAAACAGTATATAATGCTGAACATGAAAGAAAAACTCTTAAAACAGATCGAATTTATTCATGAAATCGACAAAATAAAAAGCATATTCAGAAAATCAAAGCTGTTTCATGACGACAGGCACGAAAATGATGCCGAACATTCGTGGCACCTCTGCATGATGGCTGTCGTTTTTTCGGAGTATGCAAATGAAGAAATCAATCTTCTAAAGGTAATAAAAATGCTGCTAATGCATGACATTGTCGAAATTGATACAGGTGATGTAATATTTTACAAAAAAGGCGAAGAAGCTTTTGAAAAAGAAAAGCTTGCTGCGGAACGGATATTCGGAATGCTTCCCGCAGAACAGAAAGATGAATATATATCACTCTGGCAGGAGTTTGAAGAAAAAAAGAGCATTGAAGCAAGATTTGCGGCCTCACTGGACAGAATGGAACCCCTGCTGCAGAATATTTATCATAAATGCGAACTCTACAATGAAAATTCCATAGCGTATGAAAGAGTTATTAAAATGAATTCCCATGTTAAGGATGGTTCGGACACCTTATGGGAATATATCAGGGAACAGCTTGAAAAAAGCAGGGATTCAGGTCTTTTTGGAAAAATTTATGAAGAAAAATAAAACCCCGGTCATAATGCCGGGAAAACTGAATGATAAACAGCTCCGCCGTCATTACTAAGATTCATTTCGCCGCCCAGCTGGCCTGTAAGAGCTTTGACAAGGAACATACCCAAATTCCCCTTATCAACGTTAATGATATTTTCAGGATATCCGGGACCGTTATCTCTATAAATAAAATCAAGCTGATTTTTGCCTGATTTTTTGATTCTGATGATTATTTTCAGGCTGTTATTTCCCGCTGCAGCATATTTCAGGGAATTACTGATCAGTTCTGAAATAATCAGTGCGATCGGCACAGACATATTCAGGGATAAATTCATCCTGTCAATATCAAAATTCATATCTGCGTCAACACCGGAAAAATCGGAAACCATTAATTTAACAAACTCGCTGATATATTCATTAAGGTAAAGATTGCCGTCCGTCTTGTTTTTGTATATTTTTTCATGCATAAGCGACAGAACCCGGACCCGGTTTCCAAGATCGGAAAGGATTTCAATTACATTTGTTTTGCCTGATCTCTCCTCGAGACGGATATAATTAATAAGCAGATTAAACTGGTTTTTTATGCGGTGATGTACTTCCACTATCTGCAGATCTTTTTCGGAAATTTGTTTTTGAAACTCCTGGGTAAGCAGAATATATTTGAGATCTGTTTCAATAATTTCCCTGAATTCAAGCATTAATTCGCTGAAAAGCGAAGTAAACCTGTTTGTTCTGCTGTCCAGCATACAGAATGTTCCGAACAGTTCACCATCTTCCCACTGTATAGGCACACCCAGATATGATTTCATCCCGGGATCTGCATGTGGATTATTTTTCCAGTAATCTGATTCGGCCGTATCCTGTACAAGGACCTTTTGCCGTCTGCCTGCAACAGTTTTACAGAACATCCCGACCCCAAGAGTATCCTTGTCATGTTTTTTGTAAGAATTCCCTTCAGTATTGCTTGCAATAAATATTTCCAGATTTTCTCTGGAAATTCTTGTTATCAGACCGGTAGGCACACTCATTATTCTGGCAGCCAAATCAACTATTCTCTGCCATTTCTCCTGTATTGATACGGGAATTTCCGGTTTACCGGTGCTTATGGGTATAAGAACTTTATTGTTTTCATTTTCAACTATTACAAATGCAAAGTCTCCTGATTCTTCTGCCATACAATCCTTTCTTAATGATAAGCATCAGGAGTTCGGTAAGTCAAGCTTTCCTGAATAAAGATGATTTTTGACAATCAGCTCTGGAGTATGTTCCCGATTTCCTTCTTTGAAAGGTTAATCCAGCGGCTGACTTCCTGTCTGTGAAACTTCGGCAACTGGGTAGAAAGAATCAGGATCTTTTCATACTGCTGTTTCGCTTCTTCCTTTCTTCCGTTCACTGCCAGAAACCTGCCGTAATTATAGATTGTTTCGATATGGTTGTATGTATCGATGGCATTTTTATATTCTTCTTCAGCTTTTTCATGATTTCCGGTCTTTTCATAAATCCGGGCAAGGCTCTGATGCATTTCATATCCCGGAAGATCACCGCCTGAAATTTCCCTTGTTTTGAGAATATATTCCAGCGCCTTGTCATTCTGATTTACCAGATAAGCCGCATTTGCTGTTTTTCTCAGGATATCAATGTCTTTGGAATGAAACCCCTCCAGACATTTTTCATACAGTTCCATCGCTTCATTATATCTTTTAATTGCAGATTGGTTCTCCTTAATTTCAGAAAGAGGA
>CAZKOK010000270.1:0-5956 GCA_964554355.1 uncultured Spirochaetia bacterium
AAGTATCCTGCTGCTCTCTTTTTTACAGTCTTTCTTCCAGTATAGATATGCCCCCAGCCTGAGATTCTCTTCCACCGTCATCGGGCCGAACAGCTGACGGCCTTCCGGTACCAGCACACAGCCGGCCGCTGCCGTTTTTTCAGTTCCAAGATTGTTAAGTGAAATACCGTCAAACTCAATTTCACCTGCTTTGGGCTGAATCAGCCCTGTAACAGTCCTGAGCAGAGTCGACTTGCCTGCCCCGTTTGCACCGATGATCGTAACAACCTCACCAGGCGAGATATGAAGAGAGATGTTTTTTAAAACTTTGAGCTGTCCGTATCCGGATTCGAGATTTCTGATCCTAAGCATGATCTTCTCCCAGATAGATTTTAATAACCTCTTCATTTTTCTGTATTTCTTTTGGTCTGCCTTCTGTCAGCACAGCACCCTGGTTCATGACCAGTATTTCATCGCAGATATTCATCACCAGCGACATATCATGTTCTACCAGCAGAACTGTTATTCCGCTGTCCCTGATTTTCAGTATCAGCCTGGACAGTTCAGCCGTTTCCGTTATATTGAGCCCGGCAGCAGGCTCATCAAGCAGCATCAGTTTCGGTTCGCCGGCCAGGGCCCTGGCAAATTCCACAAGCCTCTGCTTTCCGAACGGGAGGCTGCCGGCAGTTTCATCTTTCAGGTCAGCCAGCTTAAGATCTTCAAGAATCCTCAGCGAATCCTCTTCCACCTGCTTTTCCTCTTTACGGACACACGGGAGGTTCAGCATGCATGAAAAAAAGCCGCATGATGCTCTGGAATGTCTGCCGGTCTTCACATTTTCAAGCACGGAAAGCTGTGCAAAAAGTCTTGTTGTCTGAAAAGTACTCGCTACACCCAGTGAAGCTATTTTATGGGTTTTGAATCCGCTGATATTTTTCCCGTTAAAACATACACTTCCTTCATCAGCCGGAATTCTCCCGGCAATCAGATTAAAAAGTGTGGATTTGCCTGCGCCGTTAGGCCCGATTATCCCCTTGATAATTCCGCTTTCCAGCCGAAAACTGACATCTCTGACAGCTTTCAGCCCGCCGAACGATTTATTCAGATTTTCAGTCTTAAGCAGCTGTTCCATTTTTCCGCCGTTTAACAAGATCCCGTATTTTGTTCATTAAGAATATCAGTTTCTGCGGCTGCAGAAGCCCGTCCGGTGCAAAAAGCATGACAAGTATAAGGATTATTCCAAACACCAGGTCATCAAAAGCCCCGAAATAACCTCTTAAGGAGAGAAAATTCAAAAGCACGCTCATGAAAATATTGCCCCAGATATTCGCCATGCCGCCGACCGCCACAATTGCCACATACCTTACCGATTTCATTGTGGTAATTTCTGTCGGGCCGATTGATGCATTGTAATGAGTCATGAAGACTCCGGCCATCGCCGCGAAGACCGCACTTAAAATAAACGTATATAATTTGTACTTTGACGAGTTTATGCCCAGGGAATTGGCCGCACTTTCATTGTTATGGATTGATCTTAATGCCCGGCCGGCCCGGGAATTGATAATATTGATTACAAGGAGCAGACAGATAATCACAATCAGCCAGGCAATATAATAATTCGATATTCTGTAGGGAAGCCTTCCGTTTATCTGGAGTTTACCAAGCAGCCTGAAAGGAGGGACCTGCGTAATCGGGTCATACTGGCCGAATATCTTGGTTGCCTTGACAATTGATGATATTATCAGCCCGAAACCAAGTGTTGCCATGGCCAGATAATGCCCTTTCAGCCTTATTACCGGTATTCCGATTACAAGTGCAATCAGAACAGAAATAATTACGGCAAAAACAAAGGCTATCCATGGAGAAAAAACAAGCAGCCTTTCTCCGTAAATATTCTCGCGGCTGATTATAAATCCGATTGATCCCAGGAATTTGATTATCGGTGCAGATGCATATGCGCCCAGATTGTATGTCGTCAGAACAGCGCTTGTGTATCCGCCGATTGCAAAAAACCCGGCATGCCCCAGTGAAATCTGTCCTGCAAACCCCATTAAAAGACATAAACCAAGCACCACAAGAGTATAATAGGCCGACTGGGTCATCTCTTTCAAAAAGAAATTGGCACCGGTTATCAGAAACAGGAGCTGAAAAAAAACGACAGCGCCAAGCAGAATAAAAACAGGGTAATAACGTTTGATATTCATCAGAAATCCTTTAACGCACTGACGTCGGATTTTCCGAAAATACCGGAAGGCCTGACCACCAGAACTATCAGAAGAACCGCGACTGTTACGGCATCCCGGTAGGAATTCGGAAAAATGCTTACACTGAAAACTTCAAGAAGACCAAGGAAAAGTCCGCCTGCAACTGCAGCCATACTGTTCCCGAGTCCTCCGATTATGGCAACCGTAAAACCCTTGATGGCAAGATGTGAACCCATGTCATACTGGGTCTGGGTAAGCGGTGAAATCACGCATCCCGCTACCGCTCCGATAAAAGCGCTTATTACAAAGGACAGCGTTATCATAAATCCGGAATTTATGCCGCAAAGCCTGGAAGATTCCCTGTTTGCCGAGCAGGCGCGCATTGCCTGTCCCGTAAGCGTATATTTGAAAAAAAGACTCAGTCCGGCAACAAGAATTATGCTTATTCCTATGATCCATAAATCCTGCGGTGAGATCCCGGCGCCGAGAATCTTAATTGATGAGCTCTCATTACCGGAAAAATAGGGCAGGGCCCTGTTTTCTATGCCGAATATGTATGACATCAGTTCCCTCATTACTATCGACACGCCTATTGTAATAATAATCAGTCTTAATACCTGCGGGTTTTTCAGCCACCGTATAAGCGAAAATTCAATTAATGCCCCGATAAGCGAAGTAATAAGGACCGCGATAATAATAGAAGGAATAAGCGGCAGCACCGTATTGAGCGCAATAGCTGACATGGCTCCCAGTATCAGGAACTCTCCCTGCGCAAAATTAATTACACCGGTAGTGTTGTAGATAATATTGAATCCGATTGCCACTATTGCATAAATACTGCCCACCCGGATACCGGACAGGCAGTATTGTATAAAAAGTTCAAATGTCATAATTATTTATAAAGAACAAATTTCCCGTTTTTAACTGCATACATAACCAGAGAATCCATTCCCAGACCGTTGTGGTCTGTCTTTGAATAATTATAGACCCCGCCTGTTCCGGCATGGTTTTTCAGGGTTTCAATATAGCTGCGTACCTTTTCCTTGTCCGCGCCGACTTTGTCGATTGCTTCAACAAGCAGCATCAGCGCATCATAGGCATGCCCGCCGAATGTGCTGACTGCTTCATTATATGTTGATTCATATTCATTCTTATATTCAACAAGCAGTTTTTTCTGCGGGTCGCTTGCAGGAAGCTGATCGGCTGCCAGAAGCCTGCCGCACGGGAAAAGAATGCCTTCGGCTGCATCAATACCGATTGTTTCAACATATTTGATATTTCCGAATCCATGGCTGTGGAACAATGGAACATCAAAACCGATCTGCTTCATGTTCTTGGGAATAATCGACTGGGCGGGGAAAACAGCCCAGTTAAGAACAGCTTCCACGTTTTCGCCCTTTACCTTGGTCAGGATTCCTGTATAATCCGTTTCCGAAATGCTGTAGCTTTCGGCAATAGCAATTTCAATGCCGTAATCGGGTGCGTATTTCTGGACCTGATCAAGACCGCCTGTGCCGAACCCTGTTCCTTCGTATACAAAACCTATTTTGCTGATACCCATTTCCTGCATTGTTTTCAGTACCCACTGCACTGCATATCTGTCCTGCTGCGGAGTGGTGAAAACATAGCTGGCCACGGGATTGGAGATGGCTTCTGCAGCTGCACAGCTCATCAGGATGGTCTGTCCTTCTTCGCAGATTTCCTTGATGGCAAGTGATGTACCGCTTGATGTAGGTCCGATAATTGCGAAAACCTGGTCTTCTTCAATCAGCTGGTTGGCAAATGCTATTGCCTTGTCCCCGTTTGCCTGGGAATCTTTTACAATCAGCTCGATTTTCATGCCGTCAATACCGCCGTCTGCGTTTATTTTATCAACGAGCATTTTTACTGTTTTTACTTCAGGATCGCCCAAAAATGCGATTGGTCCTGTTTCTGCAAAAATAGCCCCGATCTTAATGGTTCCTGCTTCTTTCTTTGAACAGGAAGACATCATTAAAACAGAACCGAACACAAGAATCACCAGTACTGCGCCGAAAACAATTTTGCTCCTTTTTTCTTTCTTCATTTCAAATTCTCCTCCTTTGCCTATTAAAAAAGCCTTCCCTTTCCGTAATCAAAGGTTTTTCAGTACATCATGCGATACAAGGGAAATGCCGTTTTTCTGTAAAACATCAATTGCTTTTTTATAATTATCAATTCTGAAAATAACCAGTGCATTATTTGCACTCTTTTCAACTACCGCATACATATATTCTATATTAAGATTTTCTTTTTCAAAAACAGTCAGTATTCTGTTTAGTCCTCCGGGCCTGTCCTCCACTTCCACGACTATTACATCTGTTTCCTGGGCAACAAAATTCTCTTTTTTCAATACTGCAGCGCATTTGTCGGGATCATCAACTATCAGGCGAAGAATCCCGAACTCAGCCGTATCGGCAAGAGAAAGCGCCCTGATATTTATGCTCTGCTTTGCCAGAAGATCTGTAACATCTGCCAGACGTCCCTTCTTGTTTTCCAGAAAAATGGATATCTGCTTAATATTCATTTGTTTTCCTCCGCTTATTTATATTTGACGCTTGTCAATGACCCGTTTTGCCTTGCCTTCGCTGCGGGGAATACTTCTGGGTTCAACAAGCTTGATTTTAGCATGGATATTCAGGGTCGTGTAAATTTCTTCTTCTATTCTTTTTTCCATTGAACTCAGGTCCTTGATTTCGTCGGAAAAGAGTTTTTCATTCATCTCGACCTGAACTTCGATGCTGTCCAGCTGTCCTTTCCTGTCAACGACAATCTGATAATGAGGTTCAATATTTTCAAGCTTAAGCAGGACTTCCTCGATCTGCGAAGGAAATACATTTACGCCGCGGACAATCAGCATGTCATCCGTTCTGCCGAGAAGTCTGTGCATCCGGACCTGTGTCCTTCCGCAGGGGCACTTTTCCCTTTTCAGGAAAGTAATGTCGCGCGTTCTGTAGCGAAGCACCGGCGTCCCTTCCCTGGTAAGGGTGGTGATTACCAGTTCGCCCTTTTCGCCGTCCTTAACCTGCTTGCCTGTTTCGGGATTGATTATTTCCGGGAAAAAATGGTCTTCAAAAATGTGCAGGCCGTCCTGCTCCATACATTCCGAAGCAACTCCGGGGCCGATAATCTCGGTAAGCCCGTAAATATCAAGCGCTTTTATGGAAAGGTTATGTTCAATTTCCTTTCTCATGCTTTCACTCCAGGGTTCCGCACCCAAAAGGCCGACCCTGAGTGGAAGTTTTGAAAAATCAATCCCTTCCTGGGTCCCGATTTCCGCAAGCAGAAGCGAATAGGACGGCGTACAGGTTATAACCGTAGACTGAAAATCCTGAAGGACCTGCAGCTGCCTTTTTGTGTTTCCGCCGGAAATCGGAATTACATTGGCACCGATCCTTCTTGCCCCGTAATGAACGCCGAGTCCTCCGGTAAAAAGACCATAGCCGTATGCATTCTGGACAGTGTCATCGGCAGAAGTGCCTCCCATCGCCAGCGTCCTGGCCATTACCTCCGACCAGATGTTTATATCTTCCCTTGTATATGCATCGACAACCGGTTTACCAGTAGTGCCCGATGAAGTATGGACTTCCACTATCTCTTTTTTTTCAACGGCAAGAAGCCCGTACGGATAGACTTCCCTCATATCATCCTTTGTTGTAAACGGCAGCTTTGTGATATCATCAATGCTTTTGATGTCTTCCGGTTTTACGCCTTGTTTATCCATCTTCGTTTTATAAAAGGGAACCGAGCTGTAA
>CAZKOK010000271.1:0-5946 GCA_964554355.1 uncultured Spirochaetia bacterium
GTGCTCAGTAACTGCCTTTGAATATTCCTGAATATTGCACCTGGAATTACCTTCTTTATTGCAGGCAGTATATATTTATTAATTTCCATCCACCGGAACAAACGATCTGTATATCTGTGCTTTAAAATTTGCCTGGCAGCCATAAATACAAGTTTTTTATTTTCCTTGAATATTTCTGCAGTAATTGCCAGTGCTTTCACAGAAAAGGCACGGCTTGCCTTCGGTTTCCCTGGTCTTTTTTCAGGTTTAGAAGAAAAAAGCTGTCCATTTCCCTTAGCGAAATACTCTCTTGCTATCATATCAGTGAATGGAGAAAAGTGCCTGTATATTTTATTCCTTATCCTGTAACTGCTTATTGACAACAGATCTTTGCTGTCAGAAGATTCATCACTATATTTCTGAAGCAGGAAATCGAGTTGATTATTGCCAGGTATTATTCTGTTTAATATCCGTTTATACTCCAGCGCACCAATAGTATAATTGCTGTTTATCAGTCTGTCCGGAAAAATAAAATCTTTTATATCCTTTATTCCTATAATATGCAGAAAATCACTGAAAATAGTATCACCTTCAAATTGCGAGGTTTCATAAGCCCTGATAATTATCTGATTTTTCTTAAACAACTCAAAACACTTATTAATATTGTCCTTGATTCTGCCAAAGTGTTTGTATATATCTGTATTTTTCAGTTTTTTGGTCTGATTGTGTCGTTTGATTTCCTGGCTATATGCCGACAGAGTATACAGATCAGGTCTGCGGACATAAAGAATTATTTTCGCATCCGGAAACATAGCCTTTACTTCCTGCAAATGAAACAGGAAAAACTCCGAGCTCAACAACACTGAAAAATCACAGGAATTAATCTCTTTAAGCAAATTCTGTTTTTTTTCCCTGTTCACGCCAGGATTTGTAACCAGAATGTGATGACCGCTCGAAACCGAATTTATATCGACGGAATGTTCTGGATAATAAATGCCATTCTTTTTCAACAAATCTTTATTTTGCAGAAAAAAATACTGCAGTGCACTTGTCCCGGTTTTTGGTGTTCCGGCATGAATATAAATTTGTTTAGATTTACTCATTTAAGCATCCAGTTTCTGTGTCTTTATTATGTCTCACAATATATATATACCAATTACAGAAAAACTTACAACAGATTTCAGTATTTTTGGATATTCCGGATCGCGGAAAAATATGCAGAATGCTGTAGCATATCCTGTTCATTAACCATATATTTATCAGGGCAAACTGATCCGGGGGCACACCTCAGGCAATCACATCATTACGTCGCAAGCTTATCTGAATATTTGGAAATAAAATGAACAAGGGGATTTTCATCAGGAGCAAGTTCATTTTCAGCCTTCATTCTATACTTGCCTATATCAAATTCTGCACTGGGATTTCTGTTCTCTTTCCAGCCTGTTTCACAAAAATGCTTTACAGGATCAATGTCCACAATATGTATATCGGGGTATTCCCTTATATAATAATTTATGTCAAAAAGGCCGCTTTTTTTTATAATATGTATATCCTTCTCGATCCTTTTTTTAAATCTTCCCTGTTTCCTTCCATATCTCAGATAATGAAGCAGAGGATTCATTCCCTGTTCGCGAACATCTTTGTATTCTGATAAATAAAACTGTGTGCTGAAATTTATGGAAGGATCATAGTTATCTTTCCAGCCGAATAATAAATAATGCCCGGCCAGATTTTTATACTTTACTGCAATATTCAGATAATTCCCGATATAAAATGAAACATCAAAAAGTCCTGATTCGGTTATCAATTTTAATTGTCCGCACAATTTCTTCCTTTCCGACCGGCCCAATTCCCGGAGATTGTTTTCTTCCAGGAAATCCACGACAGATTTTCTTTCGTCAGTATTCACCAGTCTGCTGCGCATCAGGCAGATGATTTTAAATAAAGATTCCTCCAGATTATCAGCACTGCTGTCAATCTTATCGATATGATTTCCAAGCAAAATATCCATAACCTTTTTTATATGATTTACCCTGTCGGAATAATCATTCAATCTTTCCCGAACGTCATTCAGGTTTTCACGCAGTTCGTTCTCTTGTATCTTTTTTCCCTCAAGCTGTCTGCCGAGTATTTCAATCCGGGCGGTTTTTTCATTCTGATCCTTTTTATAACCGGTAATTATATTATTAAGAACAGGCAGCAGAAAATTGGAAAACTCCCACTCATTATCCATTATCAGCACATCCAGTGCAGCTTCCTGCGGATTATTCATATTGGTGCTGAAGGATATACCGGGATCATTATTGGTAAAAACATACAAATCCTGGATATTGTAAAGATAATTTCCATATCCTGAACGCAATGCCTTCACAGCATTGCCGTCTGAAATGACAGCACTCAAGATCCTGATACAGCATGGATTTTCTCCCGGATCAAATCTGAAATGTCTGATTTTCCCGGTATCCGGCAATTTAAAAACCAGACGGCATTTATTCCCCGTTTTAACAATAGTAACCGCTCTTGTTTCATCAAAATCCATATTATCCGAATAATAGAGTCTGAATTTTGTTTTCCCTTCATCCCCGAACCTGGGATTGGAGAAGAATACATCCCGATGAAGAGAATCTGTGTCCCACCTGTCAAAGACATCATCAGTCGAGTAAGTACTGCTGCTTTTTGAAAGAAGCAGCTTATAAAACCGGTGAACGGCTGGATAGTTTTTTGTCATCTTCTCAAGGGAAATCATACTTTCATTATTATGCTTAAGTTCTATATCCAGAAATTCCGAACGATAGGCTTTAAAACTGCCGGAATATTCCGCATAATTCCTGCCCAGAAATGCTGACATGGACCTGTACAGCTTATCCGAATCGAATAGATTTTTGTATTCTGCAATAAAAAACTCTCCTTCAAGATTACTGATGAAAGAAAAGGCATAATACATCCAGAGAGAAAGCCCTGTTTCTATCGAAATACTGTCTCTTTTTTTCAGCGAATCGGCTGCTTCAAGCGGATTTCTTAAGCAAAATATATATTTAACATCAGCACCGAGTTTTTTGAAAATTTCCTTCCAGAACGGAAGAAGCAGACAGAATCGAGGGTCTTTTATTATAATATTATCAGACTCTGATAATCTGATTTTTAAAAGTTTGAGTGCAGTTTTAAAAAATATATTTTTGTAAACAGGCAGAAAAAGCCGGAATCTGCTGAAATCCGGATTTTCCAGCCAGCTCCAGTTAAAACCGAGCCAGGCTAGTATTTTATCATTCAGATCGCTGATACGCCGGTCCTCCCAATAGCCGGTCCTGTTATCATCGGTTCCCGGCATCAGGTTATTTCCGGGATCCAGTCCGAGGCAGACCAGGGCCCGTGTTATAGCGCTTGTTCCCGACCGGTGCATTCCTGTAACTATAACTATGTTTTTGCCGCTCATCGATACACCTACTCAGTTATTATAACAGACCCGGCAAATATTATACACTCAAACTAAGAAATCTGCATTACTTTCAGAATTTATATTTAAAGAGTCTGATATCCTCGCGAAATACTTCCGAAATAATTTTCCTGGTTTCTTTGGTATAATAGGTTTTATAGTGTTTATGTTCTGTTTTGTTGATATGGGGAAGATTGAAAGAATGCCCGAGAAATCTGCAGACCTTCAGAAAATCTTCCGCCAGGTTCTCAAACCTGCCGATAAAATCCACCATGATCTCATTTTCGTCACTGGTTATCCAGTCAATCTGCTGTATGAACAGCCGGGGATTTACCAGATATTCAGGGTCTTTATTCCTGTATGTCAAATAAATCCAGTCTGAAAATGAAATGCGCTTTTCTGCAATTCCGGTTTTATTGTTTTTGTATCTGTAAAGATACTGCGAAAGCACCCTGTCCCAGGGATTCCTGATAAAAGTAAACGAAAATCTCTTGTTCCATTCGTCCCGGCCTGCCCTTCTGACAATATCAGACGCTGTTTCATGGGAAGTCTTTATACCCATTGCCGTTTCAATACTGCAGCCGCCATTTTTATTAATATGAATAAAAATATATGGTCCGGGTTTTTTCCCGCAGGAAAACGGATCATTCCTTTTTTTTTCATCTGCCATGTACACTCTGTCAGAAATATTGTTTTTCATTGTTATTTCCTCAGGAATCAGGGCCTTCTGTTTCTATCGGGAAAATATAAGGATCTTTTTCTCCCCTTAATTCAGAAATAAAATCGTCTGTATTCTCAAACAGTCTTTTCATCAGCACCCTGTGCAGTTTTTTTTCATTATTCCATTCTGTTTCCTTTTCCCAGATTTCCTGATTGAATCTTAATCTGGGATTCCGGCTGCCGGCCCCATGATGGTAAACTGAATCGTCATATATGGCGGATATTACAGGATGATAATTGTGTTTATTGCTCCTTAAAAGCGGTTTCCACCGGTACCCGTCTTTTTCCAGATTTTCCGAAATCCCCCCGCCGGAATCAGGAACACCGACTTTTGAAAAGTCAAACGCATGCTTTTTGAATCCTTTTCGTGAAAACATTAAAAAACAGCGGTCAGAATGTGTATCGCCGTTTTCAAGCCGCTTTACGGCAACAACGGGACTCTTTCGTGACAGGAGTTTCGCATATCTGTCTATCCATCCGCCTTTTACGGGAAAAGCATCTGAATCAAGATGTATTATCAGTTTATGGCTGCAGACCGCGATCCTGGTAAGCCAGTTTCTTATGGGCCATACATGATCAAAAATACCGTTAAGGACATTCCGGCATGAAATGAAATTTACTTCTCTGCAGTTTTTCAGAAACTTCTCATGTTCAGGCATCAGCTTGTTGCCGTATGCAAAAACCGTATATCCGGATTCAGTATAATTCCGCAGCTGCTGAATCTGGAGTTTCGGCCAGGCATATCTGGCTGCAAATTCACCCGAATACTGCGCTGAATTCCCGTGAATTGTACAAATCGCAATATCACCCGGATATACTTTCCCTTTCAGCTTATACTTCAATCTGTCAAACTTAACACGGGTAAAACGATATATCTTTCTCAAAAACTCTTTCATACAGAAGCCCCGTTATACCCGGCAACCCCTGTCCTGATTATCCTGGCCGGATTACCCACTGCCAGGCAATTGTCGGGGACATCTTTTGTCACTACCGCTCCGGCGCCTATAATACTGTTTTTTCCTGTTATTACCCCAGGAGTAACGACTGCCCCGGCGCCTATAAAACAGCCTTTTCCGATTACAACACTGCCGCACAATATGCAGGCCGGACCAAGTGTTGAAAACTCTTCCAGGATAACATCATGTCCCACAGAAGCGCTTCTGTTTACAAGTGCAAAATCATGAATAACGGTATTTGCTCCTATTACAGAAGCCGCATTTATCTGGACACCGGTTTCAATAGCTGCACTTGAAGCAATAACCGCCGTAGGGTCAACAAGAGCCAGATACCTCTTAAATCCGAAAGACTGAGCTTCATCATGCATTATCCTTCTGTACCCGGGAGTAATGGTCCCGAAGAGAACGGGTAAATCCAGCCAGTCAGGGTTTATTTCCCTGGTTGTAGCCAGCGGCTTTAAATCCGGTTCACCTTCAGAATCGGGCAGATTATCCAGAAAAACCCGCGGAGTAATTTTAAGCCTGTTTATTGATTCAATTATTTCATACACATATGGAGTTCTTATACCATATAAAATACATTCATTCATTGTTTTCTTCCGTCTGTTAAATTATTCCACTCTTTCAGTGCAGTGCAGATTTTTTCAACCTGAAAATCCTGCAGGTACTGGTGCATGGGCAGACTGACAATCATTTTTGCCAGTTTCCCGGTTACAGGCAGTTCGTCATTGTTTGAAATAAATGCCTTCTGCTGATGAACAGGAAGCGGATAATGTATTCCGGTCTGAATCCCTTTTGATAACAGGAAACTTCTCATTTTATCCCGCATCTTACTGGTTACAACATACAGATGCATAA
>CAZKOK010000272.1:0-4466 GCA_964554355.1 uncultured Spirochaetia bacterium
AGCGCGTCTACCAATTTCGCCACCGAAGCAAATAATTTTAAAAACCAGGAGGAATCTAAAAATCACTCAATTATATTAAAGACATGAAAAATGAAAAAGTTTTAAAAATGATCCATGATTTAAATAATCTTATGTGTGCTATCACAGGGTTCACTGAGATGTTGCTGGATGTTGAAGATCGTGAGTATCAAAAAAGATTACTTGATATTAATATGAAATCTAATCTTAAGATGGGTAAATTGCTAGATGATGCTCGTAAAGAGCTATTGGAAGAAATGAGAAAAAATGTTACTTAATTTCAACTTCAAAGGTTTCAATAATATTAACAATAGCTTCTGCAGCTTTTTGTTCGTCATCACCGGTTGCTTGAACGATTACCTGAGCTCCACAGGGTAGAGCCAGACACATTATTTCTATAATACTGAGAGCATTTGCTTGATCATTATTATTGACGTTAAAAAGTAATATTTCAGTGTTGGGAAAATTGCAGAAGATCAGGTTAAGGATTATGCCGAAAGGAAGAACCGATCTATAGAGGAAGCCGAAAAATGGCTTTCACCGGTACTGGCCTATGACAGGAAAAGCAGGTAAGCGGATTATTCTGTTTTTTCAAAAATGTCTATCGTCAGATCAAGCAGCCCGGAGAATTTTTCTATACCTTCTTCTGATTGATCAGGATATTCTGCAAGGATCTTTTTAAGTTCCAGGAAATCCTGGAGATCAGCAGATTCCGGAGTGCGGACAGATTCAAACCACATATAGAAGGGTACAGCGGCTGCCATAAGCTCATTCATACTGCTGCTGATAATTATGTTATGGACTTCGCAAGAATCCCTTTTAAGCCTGTCGGTACTGAAAACGGTCAATTTTACTGATGCTGTATCATTTATTCCGGCAATATCCATATATTTTTTTACCAGTTTCAGCCTGGTTACTATAAAGTGCCTGCCGTTTCCCTCTTCGTTTATAAGCAATGAAAATCTGTCTGAAGATAACAGAACATCAATATCAGGATCGGCAGCGGTCCGGACCGTATAAACAATGTCCCTGTTGAAGCTGATTTCGATTCTGCTTTTTTCAATTTCAGGAAAATCCGTGTAAACAAGAAGCCAGGCGGTTTCAGGATCATAGGGAGAGACTGCTGCAACGCTGTAAAAATCACCGGATATATTATCAAGCTTTTCTGCTGTAATCAAATCCTGAAAAAGGCTGAAAAGACTGTAAGTATCCAGAATTTGTACAGGCGGAAGTTCGCCGCGTTCGAGATATTCTCTTATAAAAGAAAATGCATCGCTTTCCATACCTTTTTCTTTCATTACAGCAGCGGACACTGCACCCAATGTTATTTCTGCTGAATTTTTGGAAATCGTATCATCATCAGAACCGGTAACAAGTCCTTCAATTGTTTCGGTTTCATCATTTTGGGCAGCTGCTTCCGAAAGAACAAAACTATCCATCAGTTTATATTCTTCATCCTCAACTGTTTCGAAGTGGCGGGTATCGGAAGTGGAAGAAATAGCAGCCTCCTGTTCTGCGGACCCGGCGGATTCTGTATAGAATTCATTATTGGCAAGCAGTTTATCGGCTTCAACAGTTTCCGAAAGCTGGGTTTCCGACGGATCTTTTTTTTCTATCGGAAGAGAACTGTAAGAAGCCGCAGATTCCTCTTTGCGGCCCCGAAGATCCTGTGAACCTGTTTCGGTACCGCTGAAATCCAGGGATTCCTGCTGTAAGCCGGAATCAGTCCGGTCTGCGTCCAGGGAAGGTTCAGGAGCAGGCGGTTTCCCGTCAGACAGTATGTCAGCAGGTTCATCGGAAAATCCTGCTGCCGGCTGCTCAGATGATCTTGCAGAAGATTCAAATTTCTGTATTGAATTCAGTGTAATTTTACCTTCAGCCGGGGATTTGTTTTTTTCGTTTAAAAGAAGAGCAGGCAGGAATACAATTACCAGGAGCGCTGAAAAAATGCTTGCGGCAAGCATCATTCTTCTGGGGCTGAAGAATTTAATTATTCTGTTTTCTTTCTTTTCCTCTTTAAAAATTCTTGAGCGCAGTTTTGCCTTGAATTCCGAAGAAAGACTGACATCAGGCCGCTGTTCAATCATTTTCTCAACAATTTTCCTGATTTCAGGTCTGTTTTTTATGGGACCCGGATCAAGACCGCTGATATCGCTGAGGATTTCTTTTATATGAGCTTTTTTCCCCCGGCCCATAATCAAAACTTCCTTTTGGAAAATATTACACAAGCAATAAACAAAAAAACCGAAACAGTGATAAATGTCTTCAGTTTCTTTAATGCCCTGTAAAATGACATTTTACAGCCGGCTTCGGTTTTTCCGGTAATATCGGCAATCTCCTTGAATGACAATTCATCCCAGATACGCATGATAACAAGATCGCGCTGTTCGCGGTCAATTTTTTCAAGACAGCCGCGAATTTCATTCATCTGATCTTTCCTCTCGGCATCAATCTGAATATCTTCATCGCTTGATAAATCCCATACATCATCAATGTCAGCTGTGGGGCGTTTTTTGCGGTAATGATCGATAACAGTATTGCCTGCAATAGCATAAAGCCATGAAGATACGGAACCTTTGTCAGGATCATAACTTTCCCATTTCTCGTATGCCTTAAGGAAAACCTGACTCAAAATATCCTCAGCTGTCTCGGTATGATACATTTTGTAGTAAATAAAACGATATATGCGGTCGGCATATTCATCGTAAACCTCCTCAAAACGTTCGGTCTTCATGGCTGCTCCTGTCAATAATAATAGGGTAATACCCGCAGCCTTTGTAAAAATATACGAAAATACAGGCTGAAAGTAACATATTTACTTTATCATAAAAGAAAAGGCTGGCAAAGCATAGTTTTTACAGTAATCATTACTGTTAATAAACAATTGAGCCATTGATTAAGCTTGTAATCTGATATATGTTTTTAAAAGAAAAAGAAGATGGAGTTATGCAAAATGTACAGACCGGAAATTAAAGTCCTTGACTGCACCATAAGAGACGGCGGATTAATTAATAAATGGCAGTTCAGCGATGAACTTGTACGTGCAACCTACAAAGCAGTCTGCGCTGCGGGTGTCGATTATATGGAAATAGGATACAGGGCATCCAAAGAGCAGTTTGATCCGAAAGAATACGGCAAGTGGCGTTTTTCGGATGAAGAAGATGTAAAGAAAGTCCTTGATGGTCTTGATTTAAAAGCAAAACTCAGCTGTATGGTAGATATCGGGCGCGTTGAGGAAAAAGACATAATTGATGCAAAGGATTCAATGTTCAGCATGTTCAGAGTTGCCTGCTATCTCAAGGATATTGATAAAGCAATTGCATTGAATGATATGCTGATGGACAAAGGATATGAGACGACTGTAAATATAATGGCCGTTTCAACGAACCTTGAAAAAGATATTGAAGAAGGGCTTGAACAGCTTTCACAGTGCAAGGTCTCATATGTGTATGTAGTTGATTCTTTCGGATCAATGTATTCGGAAGATATTACATTTCTTGTAAAAAAATACCAGAAATATCTGCCCGGAAAAACAATAGGCATCCATTCCCATAACAACCGCCAGCTTGGGTTCGGCAATACAATACAGGCAATCATTGACGGGGCAAATATACTTGACGGATCTGTGTACGGTATCGGAAGAGGTGCAGGGAATTGTCCTCTGGAACTTCTTGTCGATTTCCTTAAAAACCCGAAATACACCGTGCGTCCCATACTCAAACTGATAGAAGATCATTTTCTGCTGCTGCGTGAACAAATTGAATGGGGATATCTTATCCCATATATGATTACCGGTGGACTTAACGAACATCCGCGCACCGCAATTGCCCTGCGGCACAGCGACAAAAAAGATGCTTATTCATACTTCTATGATCAGATGACTACCCCGGAACCGCTCTGACGAATTATATGTTTTTCAGCAGAATGACGCACTCATTGTGCCGGCGATCGCCGGCACCTGCAAAAATTATTTCCTGACTTCCTTCATCTCACCATTCTGAATATTAAAGACCTTTATTCCCACTGAACGCAGCAGTTTAATCGAGTCCCGGATTCTATATTCGGTTTCGTAAATAACTTTTTTGACGTTGCCCAGGTTTATAAGTCTTTTTGCGCAGGCAACGCAGGGCAGGTGAGTGACGAAAACGAATTTTTCAACCTGACGGGGAGAGTCGCAGTTGATTACGGCGTTTTCCTCGGAATGCAGGCAGCCGCAGTTGCCGGGTTCGGCCCGGTCGCAGGTGTTGGCAAGTCCGGAAGCATTTCCGTTATAGCCTATGGAAAGGACTTTCCGGAAATCGGTTGTAGTAATTACAGTTCCTACCTGGAGTCTTGTGCAGGTTGAGCGTTTTGAAATGGCCCTGGCAAAATCCATGTAAACCTGTTCAAAACCCGGCCGGGTGTCTCTGGTATTCATAGCGCCTCCGCTGATAAAATGTTCAGATCAG
>CAZKOK010000272.1:4476-5941 GCA_964554355.1 uncultured Spirochaetia bacterium
AAATCAAAGCAATGTTCCTATTGCGGCATCCCTTGATATTTTTTTAACTAATTCATTATAACAATGAACACAAATTAGAGTTTTATTAAGTTCCGAATTCGAGAAATTAATATCTTTAATATTTGAGAATCTGGGTATTGATTTAAGAAGTTTAACAGCTGAAACAATAAAGTCAACCTTGTCTTTGCCGTCTTTCAGGGTATTTGCATCATATTTGATTGCAGCATCCATAAGAAGACCCTTAAGCCTTCTTTCATTAAGTCCAAGAGTCGATACATCATAATTGGACATACCCTGAATCAGACCGTTTTTTTTATATCCTGAATAAGAATTAACTCGATTTACTCGATTTCCCGCTTGCTGATAACCCCGAAATCGCTGCGGAGATACCTCTCCATAAAAAAATCTGCAAAATCAGCCTTTTCTTTCTGGGTTAAACTGCTGAAATGATCAAGAAGTCCTGACATTATCCGCCTCCGGGTTTTTAATATACAATATTGTCGGCGGATGGCAATAATAAAATTATGCATTATGAATCACGAATTACACGAATGGGAACACAAATGGCACCGATATTGGGTATGCCGATATGCAGACTTCTGATTTCATTCTGCGAATGCTGGAATCGCTGACACCTGTGCATCAGGTCAATGAAAGAATTCCAAAAAATAATGGGGACAGACTACAAAGACATGAAAAATGAAAAGCCGCCCTCCCGTTTGTCCTTGCCGGATTTCACCCGCTACACCTGAAAAACGAGGAAAAATATCAAAATTCCTCATAAATCAGCGTAATCCGGTCGTTGGGCGTCAGCGTAATGTCATAGACATTGTCGCGGAAGCCAAGGACGAAGGCCGAACGGGCGGCAATAAGATTTCTATACAATCTGCAGCACCTTTGTCATTTCTTCCTGCAGTTTTTTCATGTGTTCTTTGGGCAGCAGGTGCCAGCGGATGCCGAGAATGGCTCCTTCCAGGGCATAGAGTTTGTTGTAGCATGTCGGTCCCTTAAGGTTAAGAAGCCTGCAGGTTTCAATGGCCCCTGCTTTGACAAGGTCGTCGGGTGTATTTATACCGACTTCTATAAGCAGCCTTTCCAGCTCGGTACCGATATTAGGCATATCAGAAAGTTTCATGTTTCCTCCGGATATGCATATTCTATTTGACTGTTTTGACAGCAGTGTGTCAGGTTTGTTTCCGAAACAATAATTATTATCGTAATTATTTTCTTTGGAGATAGTTTTTCCTTAAGGAACAATACGGAAAACAAGGTTAAAAACGCCGGTGTTGTGCTTGATATAATGCCTGCACTGGTTCCTGATATATATTTAAGTCCAAGTATCAGAAAAATTCTGAATATAATGATCCCGCTTGCTGCCTGCATTATGCACAGAAACAGTTCCTTTTTTTCTATTTTTCTGAAGGCCCTTACTGAAAAAGGAAGCAGAAAAAGAAGAGCTGCAGCG
>CAZKOK010000273.1:0-1997 GCA_964554355.1 uncultured Spirochaetia bacterium
CCGGATATAATGACCGCCGCAAAGGAAATGTCAAAGAAGTCACGTATTTTTGAACCTGCCAGCAAAAATGTCAATCTGTACAAAGAGATTTTTGACAAGGTCTACCGGAAGATGAACAGGACGCTTCATCCCCTGAACAAAGAGATAAGGAGAATATTCAATTATCCGAAGATCATATAAAAAAGAAGGGCACAGAGGGGAACTCGCGCTACGACGCAACGTGTCTCATTTCATCCCCACAAGCCTGTGGCATACCCGCCATTTACATCCAAACGGCCGCGCACCTCTACCCTGTATCATCCGCAGCCATTATAGATGGACAGTCAGTTCCTTATAAAATTCCCCAGTCAAACAGAAAACCGAAACTTAATGCAGACATAAAGTAATTATTGTCTTCCTGAGGAACATAGCGTACAGGTTCGTCGGCTGCGATTACTTCAGTTGCAATCCCGTTCAGGACACAGCCAAGTTCAATATCCAAAAACAGTTTAAAAGAGTTTATCTGTTTTTCAATATGGGCAGTTAACTCAAGTATATGTTCCAGGACAGGATCTGTAAGCAGACCGGCATCCGAAGATGCCTGATCAGCGTCCGTATATTCATGCCAGGGGTTTGCCGGGGATTTACTGCCGTTGATTATCCATTCGAGGCCCGCTTCCAGTGAAAATGCCCATGGGTCCTTTTCAAAAAATATATTGCCGTAAGTCAGATTGAACGCCAGATTATTCTCACCGTATTTATATCCTATATAATTATCCGTATACCAGAGTTCTACCGTGTCTCCATCATACGGAATCCCCACCGCAGGATAATATGTATAGCCTGAAGGTCCAAGGCTGTAGCTGTTTGAATCGGCAAAGACTGCCTCAAAAGTATATTTCATCGCTCCTGCATGATAGAAACCGAACTTTCCAACCGGGGAGTCCCATGAAATACCTGTCGACCAGGCAAGCTTTGTCTGATTATCGCCATCCAGACCCGGGATGAAGCCCAGATCAAGATCATCGGCAAGCAGCTGCCCGTACGCATACCATTCCCCGTCTTCAGGCAGATATTCACAGAAAACCCCAGTCAATGAATTGTTGTTCTGGTCTGACCATGCGTCACCGGCACCGCTCATAATAAGCTGTGTAAGTGCATACGGCAGCGGAGAAAGTAAATATACAGGATCAAGAGGTCTGTCCAGATATACCCCGGCATCCTGAATGCCGAACCTGAAATCATCAATCCATATTCCCCAGGTTTTATGATTCGCTCCCCTGTCTCGCCAGAGGACATTGTCGGGATTTGAGTCATCTATGCCGGAAGGATATGCCATATCCGAATTGAAATTCAAAAGCATCCAGCGGGTGCTGAAAAAGAAAAAATCTCCGTCATAAACAAAATTCGCTCCTTCGGAAGTCAGACCTTCTGATGAAATAAAAAGCGAATAGGGAGTTTCCAGATTTGATACCGCGCTGATACGCCCGAGTTCAAAAGTAAACGGTCCGGCATAAACAGCCGCAAAAATCTGACCAGGCAGAATAACGACATCACCAGGCGGAAGCGACAACGGATCGTATGAACTTTCATTTGTAAAGGATGCGGATGCCTGGGCAAAAAACCATTCCCAGTCAAACGCAAGATCAGCTGAAATCCCGTAACCGAGTTCAGAGAAATCATATACAGACACATAACCGCCTGTTTCAAGATTGAGTCCCTGTGAAAAAACCGCCAACGGAACCAGAAACAGGATTATGAAGGCCGATAGTTTCATGCTGCCCTCCCGGATTCAGGAAAAAATACCTGATGATTTTATGATATTGGATATGCAGGAAGAATAGCAAGGAAAAGTTTGACGGGATATGTTAAAAAAGCCTTAAGCGGCAGAATGGGGATAGACCCGGTTTCAGGCAGCACCGGTTGTTCTGCCGGGTGTTCCATCAGAGGATATGATTTTTATTGATTTTTTTTCGGGTTGTGAGTTCTGAAGCGGAGACGGGAAAAGGATTTAATAA
>CAZKOK010000273.1:2007-5934 GCA_964554355.1 uncultured Spirochaetia bacterium
CAGAAAAATAAACACAAATGGTTTTCTTATCATGAAAAGGATTTAATAATAGTTTTTTTTAAAATGAATCTAATATAATTCCGGCTAAAACATGTCCCAGTCGAAAATCACTCCCAGTCCCAGTGAGTAAAGAGGAAAATTATTCCCGGCTGAGGGAACAAATCTTTTCGGTTCATCCGGATTTATCTCCTGAAGTACCAGACCATTCCAGACATATCCGAGTTCGATGTCCAGAAATATATTAAATTTCCACACCTTTTTTTCAGCATGCACATTCATTCTTAAAATGTTTTCCAGTACGGGATCGTTCAGCCACTCGACAGGAACATCGATTTCCAGCCAGCTTTCATATTCATGCCAGGGATTGGCGGGCGATTTGCTGCCGTTGATCACCCATTCGAGTCCTCCGTCAATGGAAAATTCCCAGGGATCATCCTTCAGGAATGTGTTTTCGTAGGTCAGATTGAAGGCCAGGTTGTTTTCGCCGTATTTATAGCCGATGTAGTTGTCGTAATACCAGAGAACATGGTCGGGTCCGCTGCTGAACGGGAATTCGGTTGCCGGATAATATGTATATTCATAGGGCATAAGACTGTAGCTGCTGTCGGAATCAGAGTATGTTGCCTCAAAGGTGTATTTTGTCGCCCCGGCGGTATAAAACGCCAGTCCGCCGTAAGGCGAATCCCATTCCACTCCGGCCGACCATGCCATTTTTGACAGATTATCGGCATCCACACCGGGGACAAAGCTTGCGTTTATATCATCCACAAGGATCTGGCCGTAAGCATACCAGTCTGCAGGATTGTATTCACAGAAAAAGCCCATAAGGATATTCTCGTTATTCTGTTCGGACCATGGTTTCCCGCCGTGGGTCCTGAAAAGCTGGGTCAGAAACTGCGGAAGGGGCGAGGCGAAATATTCGGGATCAAATGACTTATCAAGATACACCGATGAATCCTGAAAGCCGAACAGGAAATCCCCAAGCCTGATTCCCCAGGTCTTGTGGTTAGCACCGCGGTCTCTCCAGTACACATCACTGTCTGGAGGATTTTCTATTCCCGCTTCATATTCCATTTCCGAATTGAAATTCAGCTGGATCCACTGCGTCCTGTAAAAAAAGAAATCGCCGTCGAATTCCAGCCTGGCGCCCAGCGAAGTAATTTCATTGGATGATATATAAAGTGAATACGGGGTATCCAGGACCGATTGAGGATCAAGACGGCCGAATTCAAACCTGAAAGGAGAAACGGCGGCTGATATGTAATTCTGCCCGGGAAACAGATAATGACTGCCGGTCCATCTTGCTTCTTCGGGTTCATACTTGCCGTCATTCGTGTATCGTATGTCCATGGCAAGATCAAACCAGTGATAATTGAAAAGCATGCTGAAGCCTGATTTGTCAAAAAAGCCGGAGGTTTCATCGGCTGTCAGGCTTTCGCTGAACAGGAAATCAAGACTCTGTGAGAATACGGGACTGACAAGAACCATCATTAATGTTATGCAGATTATTCTTTTCATCATTATAAGTCTTTCACGCTGTCTGTAATTAATCCAGTTTCTGGATGAATTTATCCTTGTATGAAACTGCTGCATCAAAATGGAAATCCGTTTCTCCGTCGGTAAACAGGATTCCCGGGAAAAGTGATACTTCCAGCCATTCAAACGGCGACCAGGAAGCTGTCAGTGTAATATCAAATGATCTTGTTACTCCATTGTCTGCGCGGATATCGTCGTTTCTTTCATACGGGGTATCGATAAGATTTACTCCGTTGATTTTTTCGAGATAAAGCATGTTCAGATCAAAAGCAAAACCATAAAAATCAGCCAGCTCTGCATCCGCTTCAGCCCAGAATGAGCCCGGCCCGTACGGAGACGTAAGCGGCATTATATACGGCCCGAAATCCATCTGATAGCGGTATATCGCCCGTTCAAATACATGATTCCCCTTGTTGGCAATCGTTTCTGACCCGTCATAAAAGTTGCCCCACAGATAATGGGTATATCCTACTTCAGCTTTTGCAGAAAGCAGTCCTTCGTGCAGTTTTGTTTTGTAAACCAATCCTGCGATATAGGCATCTATAGTCGGATTGCCTGTATCATCAATTCCAAGCAGGTCTCCGGCATTGATATCATCATAGCCCGCCTGGGCATAGATATCAAATCCGCTGAATGGTGAAAAGGCGGCTTCAAATATTATTGACAGATTGTGCCAACCTACATCCGATGTATGCCAGGAAAAAACCGGGAAAAAATCTGCAAGGTTGAAATTGTTGGCCTGTCTTGAAATGACGCTGAAACCGCTGGCGCTCAGGCTGAATTTTCCCCAGTTCATATCAAAGCGGTGCAGGGCTGTCATAATCGAATTGTTTTCAAATTCATACGGATCCGACCCTCCGCCTGCAGTGGGATCAACGTCTCCAACGGCTTCCCTGTTTTCAAGCGATGAAATCATCATATTCATCGTTACAAAACCTACAGGCAGCTTGATATACAGAGAATCCATATACGGCAGTTTATTTGACGGCAGAAGTGAAGAGAATTCGGGATGCCCGAAATGTACGGGAATCCTTCCGAAAGTCGCCATCAGCGGATCAAAGTTATACCAGACATAACCATACTGTATAAAATAGTTTTCCACTGAAAAAGGATTACCTGATTTAGGGTCAAAAAGATTCGTATTTGTGCTGCTTGAATATTCGGACCGGACAAAAGCTTCTATATAAAGTCCCATCCTGTACATATCCGAAAGACCGAAACCGAATACAGCGAGTGGTTTTTTTTCAAGAAAATCGTAAACACTAAAATAATCAATATTCCTGTCATTGAAAAAGGCATGTAAATTTATTTCTGCATTCTCCACCAGGAAAAAAGAACCATCATCCGCATTCCCTTCATCACTTTCTTCTGAAGAATTCCGCAGTAAATCAATTTCAGGCTGAAAAAGCGGAAATGATAAAACCGGCACAGTATTCCCGTTTTCCAGGTAATTATAATAAATGTCAGAAAAAACCGAAGAACTGCTGTCGAGCAGTTGCTGACCATAAATTGAAAAACCGGATGCCAAAAGAAATAATATCAAAATACATTTTTTCATTCAGTCCCTCCTGAATTCCTCGAATTCAATAATTGACATAAGCCATTCGGACAATTCCCTTTTCATGTCTTTCCTTTTAAGAGCATAGAGGATTGTCGTTTTAACGAAATCAAGTTTGTTCCCGATATCATGTCTTTTTCCGTTAAACCTGTAACCGTACATCGGATTATCGCAAAGAAGGATCTGCAATGCATCGGACAGCTGGATTTCATCATTCTTCCCGAATCCTGTCATTTCCAGCGCACTGAAAATTTCAGGCGGGAGTATATATCTGCTTGCTATGGCAAGACGCGAGGGAGCTTTATCAAGTGAAGGCTTTTCTATCAGTTCATTAATTCTGCATAAACCGCCTTCAAGTTCTTCTGCCCCAACGATACCGTATTTATGCACATCCCTGTCCTCCACTTCCTCCAGGGCAATAACCGTTTCTTCATATTCATCATAGATATCCATAAGCTGTTTTGTGACAGGTTTATTGTCATACGATTCAAGTATTGTATCACCGAGAAGCACAGCAAAAGGCTCATTGCCGACATGATCTTTTGCATGCAGGATCGCATCACCCAGCCCGTTCATTGCATTCTGCCAGACAAAATGAATTCGGACATCATCAGGAATCACCTTTATCAGATCCAGTTCAGCCTGTTTCTTTTTCTCCTTAAATTCATTTTCCAGCTCATAATTCCTGGAAAAATGTTCTTCGATGGAACGTTTTCCCCGGCCTATTATCATCAGGATGTCCCTGATTCCCGAATCAACTGCTTCCTGAACAACATATTGAATAGTCGGAGTATCAACAACGGGAAGCATTTCTTTAGGCTGAGATTTTGTTG
>CAZKOK010000274.1:0-5917 GCA_964554355.1 uncultured Spirochaetia bacterium
TGCAAAAAAGAATATATCTCTTCTGGGAGACCCTGCAGAAAAAAGCAGTGTTTCAGAACTTAAGATAAATCATTATAAAAAGAATAATACATTTGCAATACAGTCACTGCGTGATTTTGATTTATGGTCAATACCTGTATATTATGAAGAAAATTACCAGTATTCAAAATTCATTCTTAAGTGGAATACCGTGATCCCGCCTGAAGACTGCTGGAAAAACAAGATAACTTTGCGGTTTGAAAGAATAAAGCAGCTTAAATAAAATCAGCTGTTGCCAAGTTTTCTGAATACTGCATCAAGCCAGGGCTGAACTACATAGTAGTAGCCCTCCTTTATAAGCATGAATTCAAGAAAGGACTCTTCATATCTTCCCTGGAAATAATATGTCTGTGCAAGGTAAAAATGAGCCCTGTATTCAATATCAGCAGAATGGTTTGTTTTGAGAAAATAAAGAAGTTCTTCTTCGGAAGTTTCCCAGTCCTTCTTAAAAAAATAGTCATTAATAATTACACTGAGAGTATACTGTTCGCCCTTGCTTTCAAGTGACTTTTCGATATCAAGGACTTCAGGTTCCATTTCGCCAATCTCAACCAGGGGCATTCTTAAAAGAATATCTTCGACAAGAGCTTCAGTCTGCGGATGTATTTTCTGTTTTTCAGGAAGTCCTGTAGCCAGTGAACCGCTGAGTGCCTTGTCTTCATTTATACTTGAATCAAGAATAAGAAGAGGCAGGGGCTGCGAGCGTGAAACAGTACTTGTTGAGGCGTGGCGGCTGGATGATGAAATAGGAATTTCGGCAGGCTGATAAGTAATATTATCGCCAGGTGAAAATTCAAATTTATTGATTTTTATCATTCCTGCATCGAATACGGCATAATAATTCGGAACACCCGGAATAGGTGAGTCTTCGTAACTGGTGATACTGCCGGAAAGCTTTGTTAATAGCTGGGCATTGAGAAGCTCTTCAGAACTGGTAATCGGCTTATTGTGTCTGTAGACAAGGACTTCACGTACGGGATTTGATGATGAAAAAGAAACAAAAATATGGTCCTTTTCATTTACGGCACTTATACCCGAAACAGTTGTTGCAAGATCCTGTTCAGATGCTATTGTTTCAATATATACAGACCTTGATGTTGAATTTCTGAAGGGGATAACATAGCTGAAAAGTTCACCTTCAAGACTTTTGCAGATTACGGCATAATAATATTCACGGCTGTCCGGAGGATAATCCAGAAAAGATTTATTTCCGGTCGGAATTTCAGCGACCTTTACAGCTTTTTCGATATTTGCATTGGTAATTTCCTGATTGTATCTGTATATAACATTTCTGCCTTCGATATCATCGCTGTCTTCCCAGGTAAGAAGGACCGAGTTGTTCTGTGCGACGGCTTTCAGCCTTGAAATAAAAGGAGCAAATACTTCGGTATCTGCAGTAGTGCTTAAATCAACAGTCTGGTTTTCATCTGAAGAAGCAAAATATACAGATGAAATTCTGGCAGCTCTCGTGAGTGTGTTCCTGAAAGGGAGAAGATAGCTGTAAACCTGTCCGTCAAGATTTTTGATAAGAACAGCATAATAATAATCTTTGTCATCAGGAGGATAATCAATATATTTTTCATTGCCCATGGGAATTTCTCCGATAACTTCAGCCTGGCTGATATTATCGTTTGTTATTTCGGATGAATATCTGTAAATGACATTCCGGCCTTTAAGATCCTCAGAATCTTCCCATGTAAGAATTACAGCTTCCTTTTCGACTTCGACTTTCAGTCTGGAAACAAAAGGCGAAAAAATCTGTCCGTCCTGAGCAAACAATGAAGATATAACCAAAAAAAAGGATAAAAAGATAATAACCTTTTTCATACTTTAATAATAATCGGAATAAGATGCTTTAGTCCACAGTTATTTCTTTTATATTTCTTTTATATTTCTATGTTTTTCTCCCTGAATTTAACTGAAAATATATCTTTACATGATACATTTATTTCAGTTAATCTATAATATGTTTGTTTCAGTGGCATGCGAGTTTTCAGATGACGATCACCGGAAGGCTGTTCAGGAACTCCTTAAGCAGTATGGCTTCAGGGAAATCCTTTCGGATTTCTTCGAATCTGTTAAAATAATCGAGAAAGATCTGGCAAGATTGAAGAGAGATATAGACCGTTCGACTGATTTTTATGATAAAATCAGAATATATCAGTATCCTCTTGAAGATACTCTGATTATCACAGCTCTGGAAAACAAAAGATGGCGCCGGATTATAATAAAAAAATAGGAGTTATTAATGCTTAATGATATTGAACAGTCGGTCAGGGACATTAACCTGAAAATACTCGACACATGGAGGCATCTTTGACTCCGATAAAATCGAAAGGGATATTAAGGATCTGGAAAACAAGTCGGCGGATCCGGGTTTCTGGAATGACAGGGAAAATGCCGAAAAGATCCTGTCAGAATTAAAACGGATAAAATCAAGATATCTTCCATGGAAAACCCTGCATGCTAAAGCTGCCGATCTCGCTGAACTGTTCGATCTTGCAGCCGAAGAGAATGACGATGAGCTGGAATCTGAAATAAGCGGAATCGTTTCGGAATGTGAAAAGGAATATGAGGATCTCAGGCTGGTGGAGCTTTTAAACGATGAGCTTGATCAGAGTGATGCTTTTATAACTATTCATTCAGGAGCAGGAGGAACAGAGGCCTGCGATTGGGCTTCGATGCTTTTAAGGATGTATTCGAGATGGATTGAACGTAACAATTTAAAATTTGAAACCATAGATCTTCTTGAAGCCGAAGGCGGGATCAAATCGGTTACGCTTCAGATAAAAGGTGAATATGCATACGGGTACCTTAAAGGTGAAACCGGGATTCACAGGCTTGTAAGGATTTCACCGTTTGATTCCGGTGCACGCAGACATACATCCTTTGCTTCTGTATATGTTTCACATGTAATTGATGATGATGTCAAGGTTGATATAAAGCCTGATGAAATAAGGATAGACACATACAGGGCCCAGGGTGCGGGCGGACAGCATGTAAATAAAACTGACTCGGCTGTAAGAATAACGCATTTGCCGACAAATATTGTTGTACAGTGTCAGAATGAAAGAAGCCAGCATAAAAACAAGTCAAATGCAATGAAGGTTTTAAAATCAAGGCTTTATGAATATTATAAGCAAAAACAGGATGAGGAATTTGAAAAGAAATCACAGGAAAAAAAGGATATCAGCTGGGGCAATCAGATAAGGTCCTACGTTTTCCATCCTTATAACATGGTTAAAGACCACCGTACCAGACATGAGACAGGAAACACACAGGCTGTTATGGACGGAGAATTAACTCAATTTATCGAAGAGTATCTGAAGTGGAAATGGCAGACAGAACAGAAAAACTGAAAATTCTAATTGTTGATGATCTTGAATTTATGCGCTCGGCAATTAAAGACATCCTTAATGAAAAACCCGGATTTCTTATCGAAGAAGCAGAAAACGGTAAAACCGGAATTGAAAAGTACAGGTCTTTCAGGCCTGATGTGGTTCTGATGGATATTACAATGCCTGTAATGGATGGAATAAAGGCCCTTTCATATATCAGTTCACGATATCCTGAATCAAAAATAATTATGTGTTCGGCCCTTGGACAGGAGAAATATATAATTAAAGCTATACAGCATGGTGCAAAGGATTTTATTGTAAAACCGTTCAGACCGGAAAGGATAACTTCTGCAATTCAAAAAGTAATGCAGAGACATTGGTTATGAAAAAAATGCTTTTTATCTTTCTTTTCATTTTTCTTAATGGAATTCTTTTTTCCGAAACGCCTGAGCTTACTGATGATCAGAATAATATAAGTATACTTGTCTATTATCTGAAAGGAAAAAATATTTCAAAAGAAAATATGATCGTACTTCAGAGTATACCAGTACTGGTTTATGAAAATATAAAACATATAAATATTCATACACTTTCAGAAGATGAAAAAGAATCAATCAGGCAGAGAATATATAATTCAGAAATTGAAAAAGCAGAAAAGGTGTTGACAGAAAAATACAACAAATCAAGCAGTGATTTTTTTCTGTACATTGAAGGAGATGAATACCGGAATGCCATTCTGGCCCTTGAAGATATAAGAAAATATAATCCGGAAAATATTGAAATTGAAAGCGAAAAGCAGATTATATTTATAAAAAGCAGCGATAATGAACCTTTGATTGACACAGGAGAGTCTGAAAACGGTTATAAAACCGATTATATTATAAGCGGAAGCGTTGAAGAGATTGAAGGCTATCTCAAGCTCAATTTTTATATCAAATCAAGTATAACTGATAACCTGATTTATGAATACAATACTGCGGGCACTTCAAATTTTATTCTTGAAGAAATTAATACTAAAATTCCTGAAATCAGGGAAATCATTTACGGCAGAGAATATGCAGAATTATCTGTTGATGTTGACCCTGAATCAACAGATATTTATCTGAATAATGAAAATATCGGCAGAGGACTTGTAAGTAAATATTTTATAAAACCCGGTAAATATATTATCGATCTTAAAAAGGGAGAGGAGACCCTCAAGACAATTAATATTGAAGCACATGATATGGACGATATTATTATTAATGAAAATATTCAGTTAGCCATGAATAAGCCTTTTCTTCTTCAGACAGTACCCAATGGGGCAGATATTTATATCCGGGGTTCATGGCAGGGCAAAACCCCGTTTATCACTGATATGAGTGAAATTGATTCTCATATCGTTTTTAACCTTGAAGGATTCCGGGAAAGAATAGTTACGGATCCTCTTAATACCGATTACCCGGTCCAGCTTGAAAAACAGAAAAAAGAGACCGCTTTTGCGGAAGAAAGAAAACTTTTTTATGATTCTCTTGCTTTATTTATAATTTCTCTGCCGTATACAATTTTCAATTACAGCTATGCAATGGAATATCTAAATGTTATTAATAATGGTACGTTTAGTACACAGGAAGAAAAAGACGGATATATAGACAAATGGACGTTCCATTCCATTAACTATGCAGCAGGTATTGCTGTAAATCTTATACTTTTTATCGATATGACCGAACACCTGATTATTTCACTTGAAGAATAAGGATTTTACGTGAAGAAAACTGGTTTTGCTGACAAACTTAAACAGATATTTAAAGTGAAAATCATTGACGAAATGTTCTATGAAGAACTTGAAGATCTTCTTGTGGAGGGCGATCTGGGCGCCATACTTGCAATGGAGACTGTTGATGCACTGCGCGGACTTAAAATCAGCAATCCGCATGAACTGAAAGACGAACTGAAAGGAATTATTAAATCATGGATAATTTCCGACCATTTCAAACCTGTTCAGGGAAAACTGAATATATATCTTGTTCTTGGAGTAAACGGGGTCGGAAAAACAACCACAATTGCCAAAATGGTCAATATGTTTGCCGCAGAAATTAATAAAAAGGATATTTACCTGGGTGCAGGAGATACATTCAGGGCCGCGGCAATCGAGCAGCTTCAACTGCATGGAGCAAGGCTAGGGGTTAAGGTGGTTTCACAGAAGAACGGAGCTGATCCAGGGGCAGTTATTTACGATACTATTGAAAGCGCTGTATCAAGAAATGCAAAAATTATTATAGCGGATACAGCCGGACGTCTTCATAATAAACAGAATCTTATAAAAGAACTTGAGAAAATAAATAAAATAATTGTTTCAAAAGCTCCTGATTCAGTTTACAGGAAAATTCTTGTTATTGATGCAACAACGGGTCAGAACGGGCTCAGACAGGCCGAAATCTTCAATGATGCTATCGGGATCGACAATATTATCCTGTCCAAATATGATTCGGCCGCCAAAGGCGGGACTATTGCCGCAATAAACAAACTTCTGTCCATACCGGTTTCTTATGTAGGTACCG
>CAZKOK010000275.1:0-5903 GCA_964554355.1 uncultured Spirochaetia bacterium
TGTTCCGGAAATCGTGGAAAATCCCGTGTAATTTCAGCTGAAATATTAACATAAGGATGAAATAATATCCAGATCCTTTATGTAAAACAAATTACAGGAAGACTTTCCACAATCTTTGGAACACTATCTAAAAGTTTTACTTGTGGACACAGCAGTTGTACTGGTTTAGTATTCAGGAAGCGGAGGAAATTATGAATGTAATTTGCATCATGCTGGACAGTTTCAGGCAGGACCATGTAAGTTTCTTCAACCGGGGCATTCCTGTATTCAAGGGAATTAATGCCTGCAGAACTCCCAATATAGACAGTTTCGCGGAAGAATGTATTGTATTCAGCAATGCATATCCCTGCGGTCTTCCCACTATACCTGTCCGGACGGAACTGTTAACGGGACAGTATACGCTCCATAACCGCCCGTGGCAGCCGCTTGCGGATGAAGATATAACGATTGCGGAAATACTGGGACCGTACGGATATACAAGCTGCCTGGTTTCCGACTGTTACCATTACAGGGCTCCCGGGATGAATTTTCACAGGGGGTTCAGCACTTATCAGTGGGTCCGCGGCCAGGAATATGATCCGAGTACTGCCCATCTGTCCTCGAAAAATATTGATGATTATGTAAATGAAAATTTCGACGGGACCTGGCGGGGGAGGATAGGCCAGTTTCTTTCAAATACGGAAGATTTTATTAAGGAAGAGGACTGGTTCGCGGCATCCGTCGTTACAAAAACAAATGAGTGGCTCAGGAAAAACAGAAACGGGAAAAAGATATTCGTCTGGATGGATTCTTTTGAACCGCATGAGCCATGGGATCCTCCGGAACAATTTGATACATATACCGATCCGCAGTACAAAGGCAAAAGGCTGATCATGCCTATGGGCGGTTTTTACCGGGATTGGGCGACGGAGGAAGAAGCGCAGCACATCCGGGGGTTATATGCAGGTGAAGCTTCTTTTGTTGACTATTGCCTGGGCGGCCTTTTCAGGGACCTGAAAGACCTTGGGTACTATGAAGACTCGATAATTGTCCTGACGGCAGACCACGGTCATCCTCTGGGAGACCATGGAAAGTTTTTAAAAGGGACCGACAGAATGTATTCTGAACTGCTAAAAGTGCCCTTTATGATCAGGATGCCCGGAGGAAAAGGCGCAAGAAAAACCGATGCCCTCGTTCAGTTCCCGGATCTTCTTCCCACCCTGCTTGATGTAATCGGAATAGACGGCAACAACCCGGCAATGCACGGAAAAAGCTTTCTCAAGGTCCTGAAAGGTGAAACAGACAGGCACAGGATGCATACGATATCCGGATATCACGAAAGTGCGGAACGATGCATCCGCGATGAAAAATGGAGTTATATCCGCCGTCCGGAGAACGAAAGGGACGAACTGTATAATTTAATTGAAGATCCCCGGGAAACAGAAAATCTGATTGACAAATTCCCGGGAGAGGCCGCAAGACTCTCATCCTGTTACGGCAGCATATTCTGGCATGGAGTACCGAATGCCGAAGCAAGAGGAATTCAGGGGAAATACGAACTTGCTTCGGGGGGCATTGATTAGGGGACAGCAATAACGGGTACCAGGCACTAAAGTATAGAGGGGAGAATGTTGTCCCGCGTTAAATCGTATGGAGGATATGGCTCGTTCCCGTTTTCCGCATGTGCATAGTTCCCGCCGGTAAAGTCTGCCAGCAAATCTGCGTCCGGGAAAATGAAGGTCCCTTGTCCACCTCGTCCCATCGCTAAATAGCCATGTTCCCTAAAGGGGGAATCCCACCATAAATACACTGATGGTGAAACCGGTGATAAATCAATGAGTTGAAACCTTTTTACCGCAGGGCTGAATGTAAGCGCGAAAAGGAATAGAATCAGCAGCAACAAATTGCATCCTTCAATAATCTCACTTATTATTACTAGAGGGAATATTCCCAATAAGGGTAATTGTTTGAAAAACGGGCGAAAAAAAATCGGGCTGCTTATTGACAGATTTTACTACAGAATTCCTGTTGATATTTATCATGGAGTCCTGATGGCCGTCAAAGATCTTGATTTTGAACTTTCTGTCTTTTCCGGCTGTATCATTAATTCTGCTGATCCGGATAAGCGCCAGTCAAACATCATTTACCAGCTCGCGCAAGACCGTGAACTGGACGGCATTATCATTGCCTCAAGCATTATTGCAAATGAGATAAATAAAGATGAACTGAAAGAATTCTGTCTGCAATATTCCGGTCTGCCGGTCATCAGTCTCGGACTTGCTGTTGAAGGTATTCCAGGCATAATTCTTGACAATCATGCCGGTATGTACAGCGTTGTCGAACATCTGATACAGAGACATGGCAAAAATAAAATTGTGTTTATCAAGGGACCTGAAAACAATGTGGACGCTGAAGAAAGACTTTCAGCCTACCTGAATGCTTTGAAAAATAACAAAATAGACATAGACGAGTCCCTGATCCTTCCCGGCAATTTTCAGGAAAATACTGCGGCAGAAACAATGAATAATTTCGTCTTCAGGAAAAAGAAAAAACCGGGAATTGATTTTGACTGTGTTGTCGGTGTGAACGATTTTACAGCCCGGGGGGCATTGCTGGAACTGCAGCGGGCAGCTGTCAGTATTCCGGAGAGAGTAGCGGTAGCCGGATTTGATGATGTTTACAGTATGAAATATCTGTCACCTTCTCTGACAAGTGTTTGCGTCCCTTTTGCTCAGATGGGAGAAACCGCGGGGCATATTCTGGCCGAACATTTTTCAGGGAAAAAATTGTCGGATATATACAGAATCAGGACTGAGCCGGTTTTCCGCGAATCATGCGGCTGCATCCTGACTCAGGAGGGAAGTTCTGTTAAGCATAAGGAGGGGGCCGCTGCTGTCGGGAAAACCCGGAAAGATTTATTGTACAGCATTAAGAAAAATATAAATGCAGAGAAAAAAATGAATAAAGGCGATACTTTCAATTTTGATTTTTATTCCGAATTATGGGAAACGCTAGATGAGAGCGCCGAAAATTCTTTTCAAAGATTAATAATCAAGAAGTTTTATATTCGTCTGGGGCAGAATTTATCAAGTGCAGTTAAAATAAGTGAAATCACAGATATTCTGAAAACACATTTACCGTTAATAGGGATCCGCCAGTGCTGCCTTGTTCTGTATGAACCTCCTCCGCATTGTGTTTTTCCGCAGAAACTTCCTGTCAAATCCAGGTTGGTCATGGCAATAGATAATGACAATACATTTGATGTTCCGGATGAAGGAATCCTCTTTGACACTATGGAGATTCTGCCGGAGCGGATAAAAAATGAATTTAATATGATGAGCGTGATTATCGAAGCCCTGTTTTTCAGGGAAGAACAATTCGGTTACATTATTTTCTCCGGAAACGTCGAATATGAAGTACTCTATTCTGAAATTCGCCTGCTGGTCAGCGGTGCTTTGCAGGCTGCATTGATGTTTGTGAAAATTGAAAGCAATGAAATCCATCTTAAGCAGGCGAATGAGCAAATCAACCTGCTTAATGAGAAACTGAATGAAGAAAACCTTCAAATGCGCGCGGAAATGAAAATCGCAGAAATGATCCAGACGGCGCTCCTGCCGAAAAACCTTGAGAATATCCACCAGGATTTTGATGTCTGCGGAAAGATGGCCCCTGCTGATGAAGTAGGCGGAGATTTTTTTGATATAATCAGGACTTCGGACGACTGTTTCTGGATCGGGATAGGAGACGTGTCCGGACATGGCGTAACTCCGGGTCTGATAATGATGATGGCCCAGACCATGCACTCTCTTATTACCATGAATTTTGATGTTACGCCAAAAGATGTCCTTGGAATGATGAATGGAATTCTTTCGGAAAATATCGGCAACAGGCTTGAAGAAAAAAATTTTATGTCTTTTACCTCGTTTAAATATCTGGGCGGCGGACGCTTTATTCATGCCGGCCTTCATCAGGATGTAGTTGTCTACCGAAAAAAAACAAAACAATGTGAATATATACCGACAAACGGCACCTGGCTTAATTTGATGGCTGATATCAGTGAAGTGACGGTCAATGCGGAGCTGCAGATGGATTCCGGTGATATTATGGTCCTTTATACAGATGGATTTTCAGAATTATTCAACGAAGAGAAGGAAATGCTGGGTATTGAAAGGATAGGGGAGTTTGTTGAAAAAAGTGCATCACAATCAGCAGAAAAACTTGTTCAGACTGTTTTTAATAAGGCTATGGCCTGGTCCGGCGGAAAGTATGCAGATGATATGACTTTGCTGGTCCTCAAAATGGAGTAACAGTCAGGTTTATATATATGAAAATCGGAAAGGACCGATTCGGCTTTAGAATAACAAGCTGTTACCTTGCACTTTTCGAAAATCCCGAAAGCTATAAATATCCGGCTCCTGCTCCGGAATGGGCAAAAATAATCATGGCCTGCAAGGATAACAAGGCTGTCAAACTGAGTCAGGAAGAACAAAAAATACATTCCAGAACGCTTATCCTGAACCGTTTTATTGACGAATCATCTGTTGGAAGTTTCTGCGTGTATCCGCTTTCTTTCCGCGAAGAACAAATTGGTTATATAATTTATGAATCAGAATTACTTGATCCCGGTACATATAATTTTATCAGCAGTCAGATTTCGAGTGCGCTGCAGGGTACGCTGCTTATAAGAAAGATAAACAGGCATTCGAGGGAACTTGAAAACGGTATTGAAGAATTATCAAGTGCAATTGAGGAAATGGCCCGAAATATTCAGACTATCAGTAACAACATCAGTAATCAAAGCAGTGCAGTAACAGAAGAAGCAGCTGCAATTGAAGAAATGAAAAGCAATATCAAACGCATTGCCGATATGTCCGGGACAACAGCAGATCTTTCTGATAATCTTGATACAGCTGCAAATGAAGGAGCTGTTTCAGTAAAGGAACTTATTGAGACCATTGAAGAAATCCAGAATAAATCAAGGAATATCGGAAAATTGAGTGCCCTGATCCAGGAAATTGCAGACAAAACCAAACTGATTGCCTTTAATGCAGCTGTTGAGGCAGTACATGCCGGTGAAAAGGGAAAAGGATTCAGCATTGTAGCCAAGGAAATCCGCAAACTTGCTGAAGACACGGAAAAAAACATCCAAAGCATTAGTTCCGAAGTAACGAACCTGCTGAAAGCCATAAGCAATTCCGGTAACCTGACCAATCATACCAGAGATAAACTGGATAATATTATCAGCAATTCAAGTCAGACTAATGAACTTAATAAGCAGCTCAGCCTGGCGATGAATGAACAGGATGTGGGAGCGACAGAAATTCTTAAAACCATAGAAGACCTTGTTTTCATAACTTCAGGAATCAACCAGGCCATGGATGAACAGGTGATTGTTACCAATGATTTCAAGAGTACGCTGTAAAAACTGAGAGAACTTGTAAGCGTTGAATGTAATACAGCGGTCAGCCAATACGGGGGAAAAGCTGAAACGGGCAGATTCTGACATAACTGCGTTCACCTCCGTCTTTTCCTTCATATCCTCTTCTCTCTCAGTGGTTAACAATAAAGAGATTTTAAACCTGGACGAGGGTAAACACTGAGCCCTTAACAGATAACAGAATATTTCCGGCAGGTTCAGGTCCTGCCGGGAAGGTACAGGAATAATCCTGCGGAAGCCACGCAGGCCCAGGGTCCTATTTTGTGGATCCAATATACAAAGTCCGGCATCGGGTTTTCCAGGCTCACCAGACCGCCTGTTACAATAGTGACTGCAAAGCAGATATTCATAAATACCAGTGAAGCTATTTCGCCTCCGTCAAGTCCGATAAGTTTTCCGGCCTGATATGCCGTTACATTCAGCAGGACCAGATTGGCCAGGCCGCTCAGCTTATGGATATTCAATAATGCCGAATTAAAGGGCGCGC
>CAZKOK010000276.1:0-5898 GCA_964554355.1 uncultured Spirochaetia bacterium
CGCTCCCAATAATACCTCACGCTACGACGCAACGATGCAACGACGCTACGAGGGCAAAGATAATGGATAATTTTCAGGACTTCCCTGAAATATATTTTTTCACGAAAGTTAGGAAAGTTTTCATAAATTTCAACTCTCGCAGCGTCGTTGCGTCGTCAAGTGAGATATATTAAATTTTTACCGGAAAAGGATTAATCCTTTTTAATATTGATGCCTATTCTCCCGCTGCTTGGTTGGCAATATGCGGGCTTTTTGTTAATATTATAGTATTCTGACTAAAAAAAGTGAGATATCTTATTCCATATTTTTTTTCATTACTTAGGAGATTTTAATGGGACAGAAAATTGAGATGACGAAAGACGGACTTATTGTACCTGATGATCCTGTTATTCCATTCATTGAAGGCGACGGTATTGGTCCTGATATCTGGGCAGCTTCTGTTAAGGTTTTTAACGCTGCGGTAGAAAAAGCGTACGGCGGAAAACGTAAAATTGAATGGAAAGAAGTCCTTGCCGGTGAAAAGGCCTTTAACAGGACGGGCAGCTGGCTTCCTGATGAAACAGTAAAAGACCTTGATGAATATAATGTTTCAATAAAGGGGCCGCTTACCACTCCTGTCGGGGGCGGAATACGCAGCCTTAATGTTACAATCAGACAGAAACTGGACCTTTATGTTTGCTTAAGGCCTGTAAAATACTATCCCGGGATACCTTCTCCGGTAAAGAAGCCCGAACTTGTGGATATGGTGGTTTTCAGGGAAAACACCGAAGATGTTTATGCCGGGTATGAAACACAGCAGGGAGAAGCAAAGACGGCAGAATTAATCAGATACCTTAAAGACAATTTCGGCTGGAATGTGCGGCCTGATTCCGGAATTGGAATAAAGCCGATAAGCATTTCCGGCACGGAACGTCTGGTGCGTGCCGCAATTGAATATGCAGTCAGTCACAACCGTAAAAGCGTTACGCTGGTCCATAAAGGGAATATCATGAAATTTACAGAAGGGGCTTTCCGCGAATGGGGTTATGCTCTGGCAAAAAGAGAGTTCCCGGACAAGGTTATAAGCTGGGAAGAATGCAGCGGAGATGTTCCTCAAGGCAAAATTCTTATAAAAGACTGCATTGCAGACGCTTTTTTACAACAAATTTTGACCAGACCTGCCGAATATGATGTTATAGCCACTATGAATTTAAATGGTGACTTTTTATCTGACGCTATGGCGGCTCAGGTAGGCGGAATAGGGATTGCTCCGGGTGCAAATATAAATTATGTAACCGGAACGGCTGTGTTTGAAGCCACACACGGAACAGCGCCCAAATATGCAGGGCAGAACAAGGTTAATCCAAGTTCGGTTATTCTTTCCGGGATGCTGATGCTGGATTATATGGGCTGGACTGAAGCGGCAGAACTTGTGGAAAAAGGAATTACCGGCGCAATAGGCAGCAAAAAAGTCACCTATGATTTCGCAAGGCTTATGGACGGGGCTGAAAAAGTGTCAACGTCCGATTTTGGTGATACAATTATAAAGCAGATGTAATTATGGATAATGATGATGATAAAAAAACAGCATACAAGTTTCTCATAGGGGGGATATTCTTTGTTCTGTTCGGCGCCTGGCTTTTGCTCTGGACAACAGGATATCTGTCCGTTATCAGTATTGTCCTGCCGGTTGTATTATGCTGTTTCGGCGGGTTTCTTCTGTATATGGTATTCGGAAAAGAAGCCCATGATATCTATCTGATTCCGGCAGTTGTTTCCATACTTCTTGGTATTTTTCTGTTAGCAAAGAAGATAATTGTTCCCAGCGGTGAACTTGCCAGGGTCTGGCCCCTGTTTATGACTGCAGCAGGGCTGGCTATGGCATTATTTGCTTTCCGCCATCACGGTTCAAGCCGGATAAAATTACTGGTGCCCTCCGCATCATTAATTCTGCTTTCATTTATTTTCCTGCCTTTCAGTCTCGGGCTTTCCAGAATCAGTTTCAGAAAGTTTGTAATTACCTGGTGGCCTGTGCTTATACTTCTGATTGGAGTCTTGTCAATTGTTCTGCATTTCAGAAATTCCAGAAAAAATAAAGGAGAGTAGTCAGTTACATATATGTCCAGATTTGTAACAGTAATTCTTGCTCTCCTTGTTTTTTTTTCCTGCAAAACAGCTGCACCTGCGGAAGATCCTTCTGATACGGCTGAAAACAACAATACCGAAATGATTCCCACCGATACGACTGCTTCCGAATCAGGCGTATTTGAATCGATCAGAAGTGATATTATATCGGCCATACCCGAAACTCTTAATAACGCCTATAAGGAGGCCGGCAGCGGTGAAGCGGCCGGAACAGAAAAAGGTATTGAATACCGCTATATTGCCTGGAAACTGATGAAAATCCTCTATCCGGAAAAGTACGGCGATCTTGCTCCTGTAAATCCTCCCTCATCCAGTTCATTTCCGAATACCTTCAAAGAAGTTGAAGCAGGAGATTTTATAAATAATCCGGCGATAGAGACCAATTACCTTTCCCTGCTTCTGTCAACTCTTGTGATCCTTTATACGGATGATGGAAATATAATTTCAAATGCGCTGGAAAATCTTGATGAAGCTTATGCCCTGGATCCGCTTTCTCCTTCAATTCTTTACACATACCTGAAAGGAAAGAACATGGAAAGAGAAAAGAAATATGATGAAGCACTGGAATTTTATAATGATACTCTTGAGATTTCAGAAACAATGTATCCTGCCCGCATGGGGCTCTACAGAATCTATGTTCTCAGGAAACAGTGGGATAATGCAATTGTTGTGGAGAATATCCTGATAGAGGAACTGTATGGAAAGATTGAATTTACCTATTATCACGCTCTGCGGCTTATGGGAAGCGATGAAATCCTGGCAAGCTATGATCTTACCAGCATTCTTCTGAAAACCGAACCGCAGAATCCGCAGTTCCTTTTCCTCAGGGCCAGACAGGATTTCCACTATGAAAGATATCAGCAGGTGCTGACAGTACTGGGCAGGCTTTATTCATTGCGATACCGGAAGGAGGAGGCCTATTATCTGCTTTATTCCAGAACATACAGGGCCCTTGATCAGGTGAATGATGCAAAAAAAATAATTAAAGAAGGACTGGTAATCTATCCGGCGTCCGAAGAACTGAAAAATGAATACGGCAAGGTGCTGATTCTGACCGGTGATGTTGATGAAGGCAGTATGCTTATTACTTCAGGTTCTGATAACGCGGAATCAATGAGGGAAGGGAAGGAGATGCTTCTGAAGCAGGCTATGAACAAGGGAAACTGGGTTGATGCTGAAAAGCTGATTCTGGAACTTCTGGAAATAAAAAAGACCGAATCATATCTGATGTCCGCTGCAGTTATCTACAAGGAGCTGGGTATTAATAACAAGGCTTTAAAATATATCGAAGATCTTTATTCAAAGTCCTCCGACCCGGCAGTACTGCCTGTTTATATAGCGGTCCTGCTGCAGGCAGGAGGAAATGACAATAAAGTATTCAAGCTTATCACTGACGGACTCGATAAAATCAAGAACTCCAAAGTCCGGAGTCAGCTCTATGTTTACAAAAGTTTTTTCAGCTCTGTAAGGACCGAGCGCCTCAGGAACCTTACTTATGCAAAACTTGAAGATCCGACCAATGTAGAAGCATTGATTCTTCTTGCAGATTATTTTACAGAAATAGGGGACAATGAGCAGGCGCTTGCAAATTTGAAGGATGCCGCGCTTATAGAGCCTGATAATAAAACAATAAAGGAAAAAATAGAAAGTATTGAGGACTGACATGAAGTGCCTGGTAATTACAGAAAACACCATCGCCGGCTGCCTTGAACTTCTGGAAAAATATTCCGGAAAAACGGATATGGCTGAAATCCGGGCGGATTTTCTTGATCTTCAGGAAATGGAAAAATGCGCAGAACTTCCAAAAGCCTCCAGGATCCCCCTGATACTCACATTCCGGACCCCTGCCGACGGCGGCAGATTCAAAGGTCCGGAAGAAGAGCGTATTCGTCTTTACATGAAAGGTCTTGAAGGCGGATTTGCATATATAGATCTTGAAGAATGGCTTGATGCTCCTGAACTTGATAAAAAGGCCGCGGCCGAAGGGACTGTAATTGTCCGTTCGTTTCATGATTTTAAAACTGTACCTGAAAATCTGGAAGAGAGAATCAGGGACCTTCCACGGAATAAAAGCGAGATTGCCAAGGCGGCTGTTTTCCCCCGGAGTACTGCGGATTTTTTCAGAGTATGCAGGGCTGCCCTGAACTTAGGCGGCCTGAAAAAGGTTGTTCTTGGAATGGGGGAATTCGGCTTCCCCACAAGAATACTTGCCAGAAGACTCGGCTGTGAATGGAGTTACTGTGCAAAGAACGGTAATGTCCCGGCGCCCGGACATGTGTCTCCCGAATTAATGGAAGAAGTATACAATTATTCTGAATTGACCGCAGAAACAGCAATTTTCGGTATTATTGGAAATCCCGTTATGCATACCAGATCTCCGTATATTCATAATCCCGGATTCAGATACTACGGGCTTGATGCGGTTTATCTTCCTTTTCTTGTTGATTCGGTGAAAGACTTTTTTATGAATGCCGGACTGCTTGATATCAAGGGTGTTTCTGTAACTGTTCCTCATAAAAAGGCCATTCTTGAAATTGCATCGGAAGTTTCAAAAGAAGCCGGAGAAATCTGCAGTGCGAATACTATGATAAGGCAGCAGGACGGCTGGAAAGCATATAATACCGATGCTGCAGGGGTAATGAAGGCTTTGAAAGAAGTCAGCCTGAATGGAATAAAGGCTCTTGTAATCGGGGCAGGCGGAACAGCGCCTACGATTGTCCACGCATTAAAGGAAGCAGGCTGCAGAGTGTTCATAACCAACAGGACTTACTCCAAAGCAGAGAAAATAGCTGAAGAATTCGGAATTGTATCCATGGAACGCGAACAAGCCTGCAGAAATAAGTTTGATCTTGTAGTCCAGGCCGGAAGCGCAGGAATGCATCCTCATGAAGATATGGATCCCCTCCCTGATTTTAAATTCAGCGGGAAAGAGACAGTCTTTGATGTTATCTATGCCCCCGAAAAGACGAAATTCCTGAAGCGGGCCGAAAAAAGCGGATGCATGATAATAAACGGATTGCCGATGCTGACAGGACAGGCCGAAGAACAATTCAGGCTTTTCTGCGGCAGAGAACTCCCGGAATAAGACACAGACGAACCAGCTCACGCTGCGGCCGCTAAGCTAAAGACGGCGCAACAGGATTTTCGTCAGTCAAATCAAAATACTGTTATATCAGTTTTTCAGGTTTTAAAATAATTTAATATTGATATTTTGGTTAATACCTTTGCGTCGCTTTTATCGTAGCGCTCTTTGCGTGAGGTATTATGCAGGTTTATGGCGCATAGAGTGAGCCTTTGAGTTTTCTTACAAAACTTATTTTTCTTACTGCGATTTTCCTGCTTATGAAATCAGGCAGGATCTGGCCGACCAGAAATAATTCATTATTGGTTTTTTCCATTTTCTCCGGCTGAAGAAGCGATTTTTCGGTTTCGCCGTTTTTAGTGTTTTCTGCAATTTCCAGTAAAGCGTTTCCTGATCTGACAGCCTGTTCGATGATCCTGATTTTTCCCAGGTAATCGATGCCTTTTGCTTCATTCTTTTCTACGGGCAGAAGACCTTTTCTGATCTGCTCAGGTACAATAATCAGTTTTTTTTCAATTCTGGCCATAATCTCCGCTTTTTCATCAGCTGTAAGGGCCGCTTTTACAGCTTTTGCCCTAAGCCCCTCATTTTCATCAGCTGTCAAAAGAGGAGGTTCCGGTTTTTTTCCGGCAGAATGGGAGAAGGTTATTGAAGCGGCTGTTCTTCCTTTATTAATTGCTTCTCTGTTGATT
>CAZKOK010000277.1:0-5895 GCA_964554355.1 uncultured Spirochaetia bacterium
TCTAGTATATTTTCAGCGGAAAATACTGTTTTCAGACTTATGGGTAATAGTCAGCACCTTCACGGGAATGACGGCAGGGCACCGGAAGGCCTTAACATCATGCAATAGCTGTCATGCCCCATCCGCATTTTAGGCCCGCATTGCACTCGATTTATTATCAAAAGAAAAGCAATAAAGGCGGGAACCCCGCCATTATTACCCAATACGCAGGCAAGCAAATCCAGCGCGTCTATGCTTCGTGCATGATCTTGCCGAAGAGTTCTTCGTCACTCGGCATTGTATTTTCAATCTCGAAAGAAACCCACGTGTAATTGAGCAGGTTCTTCCAGGTGATGTTTTCTGACGCGATATTTCCGCCCCAGGTACCGCAGCCCAGAGTCATTGACATCGGCATTCCGTTTGTCCAGGCACCGGAATTTGCCAGACATTGCGGCTGATTGACCATGATTCTGGCAACCTTGACACGTCTGCCCAGCTCGCGGACCTTTCTTTCGTCCTTTGTGTGGATTCCGCATGAGTGCCCTGACCCTGAGTAGTCAGTTATTTCATTCACAAGCTCAACTGCATCATCAAAGGTTTTATACTTATAAAGCGCAGTGACCGGTGAAAGTTTTTCACCTGAAAAAGGATAATCAGCGCCGACTTTAGATTCAGGAACCATGATAAAACATTTATCCTCACCCATTTTCAGCTTTGCAAGCTTTCCGATTTTCCGGGCAGACTGTGCAACGATGTTTTTTGAAAGAGTATGTCCATCTTCCCACATAACAGCTTTTAGTGCTTCTTTTTCGGCACCTGCGGCATAGTATCCGCCTTCAGCTTCAAGGGCTTTAACCATGGCATCATAGAGATCTTCCTGAATAAGAACTGAGTTCTCGGTAGAACAGCTTGTTGCATGATCAAAAATCTTGGAACGTTTGATTTTGTTTGCCGCATCTGCAAGATCTGCGTCATCAGCTATGATACAGACTGCATTTCCGGCACCGACTCCATAAGCGGGAGTTCCGCTTGAGTAGGCAGCATGAACCATACCGGCACCGCCGGTAGCAAGAACCAGATCGGTCTGTTTCATAAGTTCATTGCTTGATTCTACTGAAACTTCTTCGATTCCGATTACCAGATCCTCAGGGAAGTTATTGGCCTTGAGAGCGGCCCGAATTGCGTCAACAGCCATTTTATTTGTTCCCCTGGTTCGTGGATGCGGAGCAAGAATAATTGCGTTTCTTGTTTTAATTGCAGCCAGCACTTTAACAAAGGGTGTGGCTTCGGGGTTTGTACATGGAACAAGAGCGCCGATAACACCAACCGGCTTGGCATATTTAAGGAGGCCCTTTTCATCATCTATTTCGACAATACCCACTGAAGGTTCGCCCCTCATATCTCTGAGAGTACCTTTTACCTTTGCATAAATCTTTGCGATTTTGTCGGGTCCGGATCCCATACCTGATTCTTCAGCTGCAAATTCTGCAAGCTTTTTTGCGAATTCAGGCTTACACCCGGCCCAGGCAATTCTGACACACATGTCATCGACCTGTTCCTGTGCAGCGAACTCAATTTTCTTCTGAGCATCACATGCTCTTTTTACCAATCCTGCTATATATGTAGAGGCTTCTTTGGGATCTGCCATCTTTTATTCCTCCGTCTTTCAGTGTCTGTTTTTGGTATGATAGGAGGAAAAAAAACTGCTGTCAAGTTTTAATGAAATTATTCGTTGAAATATTTCTATTAAAAAGTACTTATCAATACTCTAAACAATAAAAATTGAGATACCTCTCAAGCTGATTCTTTTAATATCGTAATAGCACATGCATAATCGGTTCATCAACTGCCCGGCCATGTGAGCAGTTCCACTATGAAGATGCCTAGTGTCAGCATGGACCCGAGGTTCCCCGGTCGTCGGTCCAATTCGTGAAATATAAGGAAGTTATCGTGTTATCGCGACGACCGTTCACCGGTATTGGCGAACCGCGGGCACCTCCTGTGATTTCTGCACGAATCGGATCTTTACAGCGGCATGCAGCCGTGCTTACGGTCGGGCTGTTCATCCGTTTTTCCGGCCAGGGCTTCCAGGGCCCGGATGAGCTTCAGGCGCGTTTCTTCGGGCAGGATCACGTGGTCCACGTAGCCCTTCTCCGCGGCCCGGTAGGGATTGGAGAAATGATCTTCGTATTCCTTCACCTTTTCCCTGATGAAGGCCTCGGGATCCGGGGCATTTCCGGCTTCCTTCCGGAAGAGAATCTCCGCCGCGCCCGGGGCCCCCATCACCGCGATTTCCGCGGTCGGCCAGGCGTATACCACGTCGCCCCGCAGATGCCGCGAATTCATGATGATGTATGCGCCGCCGTAGGCCTTTCGCAGGATCACCGTCAGCTTCGGTACCGTCGCCTCGGCGTATGCATAGAGTATTTTCGCCCCGTGGCGGATGATGCCGCCGTGCTCCTGTTGGGTCCCGGGCATGAATCCCGGTACGTCCACGAAGGTGATCAGCGGGATGTTGAACGCATCGCAGAAGCGGATGAACCGGGCGGCCTTCACCGACGCGTCGATGTCCAGAGCGCCGGCTTTCACCATGGGCTGGTTGGCCACGATGCCCACCGAAGAGCCGTTCATCCGGGCGAAGCCGATCACGATATTCGGCGCGAAGGCTTCCGAGATTTCGAATAAATCCCCGGAATCCACGACTTCGGCGACCACCTCGCGAACGTCGTAGGGCTTGTGGCTGTCATCGGGGACGATGGAGGAAATCTTCCTGGTGAGGTGCTCCTTCTTCTCCGGGAAGGGAACGACGGGCGCCTTCTTCTTGTTATTCGACGGGATGTAGGAGAGGATGCGCTTTATCGTGGCGAGAGCATCCAGGTCGTCATCGGCCACGAAATGGGACACGCCGCTCCTGGTGCTGTGGACCGACGCCCCGCCGAGTTGCCCGGAGGTGACGTCCTCGTAGATCACCTGCTTCACCACCTTGGGACCGGTAACGAACATATAGCTGTTGGCCTTGCTCATCACCACGAAGTCCTGGATGGCCGGGGAATAGACCGCCCCTCCGGCACAGGGTCCGAGAATGGCCGTGATCTGGGGCACGACGCCGGAGCACATCACGTTGCGCTGGAAGATCTCTCCGTATCCGGCCAGGGAATCGATACCGTCCTGCACCCGCGCGCCGCCGGAATCGTTCAGGCCTATCACCGGTGCGCCGGCTTTCCTGGCCATGTCCATAACCTTGCAGATCTTTTCCGCGTGGGTGCGGGAAAGGGAGCCGCCGCTGATGGTGAAATCCTGGGCATAGAGATACACGATCCGGCCATCGACCCTGGCGCAGCCGGTTACCACTCCGTCTCCGTAATAGGTCCGGGTCTCGCCGAAGTCCGTATTCCCGTGCAGACGGAACATATCGAATTCCTCGAAGCTGCCTTCGTCCACGAATTCGGTGATGCGTTCCCGCGCCGTGAGCTTCCCATGGCTGTGCTGTTCCCCGATGTGAGCCGCGCCGCCGCCCGCCAGGGCCGTTTCGATCTTGCTTTTGAGTTCGGCGATTCCTCCCGACGTAATTTCTTTCTTCATTTTCAGATTTGACAAATCACACCTCCTGGTGGGGATGCACCCATGCTGGGAGCCCCGGATTTTTGGTTCGCCCGTATACGTTCCCCTTCGTACTGACTTAAAAGGCAACCTGTCGTACCTCTTGGTTCCCGGGAACCTCCGAAACCAATTCCCTCATCTTTTTTTATCATCAGGAACAGTTATAATCGTTATACTTTAATGATAGGAGGGAAAAATGCTGCTGTCAAGTTTTAATGAATATATTCATTGAATTTTCTCAATGAAAAGACGATAGGAAAAGTTATAACCACTGCCAATAAAAATTCCCGGGATGTGGGGAGTTCAGACCGGGAAATCAGCATCTTTCTACATGAATTGCAGAAAAAAAATAAGCGATTGATATTGTAATAATCAGAAGGGGTTGGATTTCTCCGGGTTAATCTTATTTGTCATCCAATAATTTTTCTGCATCGGCCACAGTCGCCACGGTATCCGGATCATATCCGGTCGCCTTTCCGGTACGTCTGAATTGCATACCGGATATTACGCTTTCGCCCACCACACGAATACCGCGGCTAATACCGGTTTCCCTGAAATGCCTCTGCCCCCTCTCAATTTCCTTGACGGTATCAGAGCCGACCGGTTTAAATTGGGAGATATCCGTAATTACATCATATCCTCGTTTGAGTTTCTTACTCTCCTCAATGACTTCATCAGTGCATTTTTTCATTTCATCAGCTTTAAAGAACCCGACCATTGTGATATAGAGCCGATTTTTTTCCGCATCTGCTTTGATGATATACATATCTCCATCCTTTCCGCTAGTTAAGAATATCCTTTTTAAAGACAGCTACTGAATAAATGATAGGAAAAGCAATAATCTTTGTCAATCAAATTATCCGGAATTGTATAGCACCGGCATAATCAGTTCATCAAATGTCCGGCCGGGTGAGCAGCTCTGCCATATAGAAGGCGAGACAGAATCTCCCCTGCAGATTATTTTTAATTATTACAGCCCCCGGTTTTTTCCAATGAACTCCTTGCCGTAACTCTTCAATTCATCTTCATATATTGCATTTACGTCCGGATGAATAGGAATAATATTCGGTATACAGGGTATGAAATATCCCTGAGGACAGTATTCGTCTATACACCGGCGTACTTCAGCTCTGATTACTTCTTCATCAGCTACCGGCAGATCTATTATCTGTGCATCAATACCACCGATAAGGGCCATTCTGCCCTGCAGGGTTTCCTGAATAACTGGAATATTATTCTGGGGTATTACACCCTGCCAGCCATCAATACCCATATCTGCCATGTCCTCAACTATTGGCTCGCATATGGTATCGGAATGGTGAATAAAAATAACGTTTCTGGATTTTACGAAATCCACGATTTTTTTATGATGCGGCCTGATTGTCTGCCTCCAGACATCCGGCGGTAAAAACAGGTTGGTCTTGTTACCCCAGTCGTCATGGAAAAGAATTACATCAGGTTTTATTTTTTCAATTACCTGTCTTAAATGTTCTATTTTCCATTCGGTAATGGCTCCTATCAGCTCGAACATATTCTCAGGCTCTATCATATAATTGATCAGAGCATCCTGAAATCCCATAAGGGTATGTGTGCGTTCAAATAATCCGCTCACAATCATGCAGCCAACAAGGTACTCAATTCTGTCGACTTTGCCTGCATAACTCAGGGCAGCACTCCAGTCATGCCCGTTTAACGGAGGAAAAATTATCTGCTCTTTCCATGTTTTTATATCTTTAATGGCTTTATTTTCATCATTAATGGACGGGTTCGCAAATTTTTCGCCTTCGAGCAGCCTCCAGGCAGCACCCCACTGGTCAATGAATTCCCCCACTGCCTGCTTACCCTTGCTGTCGGCCATAATAGGATCGAGGATAAACTTGTTTCCCATAAAATTACCGTCAAAAGCTTCCCATGGTTCGGAAATCCATTCCGGATTTTCATTTCTGAGCAGTCTAAGCCAGTTTTCTTTCTTAGTCATTTCAGGTCTCCAAATATTGTAAATCAGTATAAATCAGGCAGACTGTGTGTCAAGATATTTTTCAGGTATAGCTGATATTATTCATATTTACTTTTTTATTGACAAATGAGGAGATATGCCCATAATGAATTTATTCATTGAATTATCTCATTAACAGGCCAGGAGGAAACAGGTGAAAGATATAAAGGCAATCCTAGAAAAAATTGTCGGAAAATCGAATGTCAGTGATGACCAGTCAGTCCTTGATCAGTATTCTGCAGATTGCAGTTTCAGCAAACCTATATTACCAAGATTTGTTGTAAAACCTGAAAATGCTGCTCAAGTCCAGGAATTAGTTA
>CAZKOK010000278.1:0-5888 GCA_964554355.1 uncultured Spirochaetia bacterium
CTTTTAATTGAACATTTCGGAATCGACATTGAAAAAGCTATTGACAGGAAATGGCTTATACATCTGAAATCAGAAAACAGTTGAAAATTTTATAAAATACTTGATTAATAAAATATCTGTGATATATTGAATAAACATTCAATCAAAAAGGAGCCATTATGTCTCCAAAAACCGAAGAACAAAATGAAGAAACAAGGCAGAAAAGGCGCGATAAAATCATCCAGGCGGGATTACGGGTTTTTTCCGGTAGAGGGTATCATGCTGTGAAAATGACTGATATTGCCTGCGAAGCCGGAATGAGTCAGGGATTAAGCTATCATTATTTCAGGTCGAAGGAAGGACTTTTTTCCGAACTTGTCGGCATGGCATACCAGGCAGCCGCAGGAATGTTCAGGATGATATCCGGAATTCCGGCAGAGCCGTCCGTCAAATTGTCTATGCTGCTGGAAGGAATTTGCGGGAAAGCATTTGACAGCGAGAACATGCTTTATTTTCAGATGGTCAGACAGGCACTGACAATGGACCTTCTTCCCGATGGGGTGAAGAAAATGAATAAACAATACCTTACGGAAATTTTCTCAATTTTAAAAGGTATGATTGAACAGGCCGGGATCAGTGATGCAGAAGGAACGGTTAATCTGTTTTTTTCAATGCTTATGGGATTCACTATCGTTAAGCAATGTCCGGCATACGATGGGAAAATGCCTGATTCTGCAACCTGGAAAAGATTATTTAAAGGAAATGAAGATAATGGCTGAATATGATGCACTTATAATAGGCGACGGCATAGGAGGACTGAGTACCGCGGCATATCTTGCAGACTACGGCATGAAGGTTGCCGTATTTGAGCAGCATAATAAACCGGGGGGCCTTGTCACATCTTTTAATCTGAACGGTGCCGATTTTGACTGCGGAATTGAAGGATTGCATGAAATAGGGCCTGAAGGATTTGCCGGCTGGTTTCTGAAAAGCTGGGGAATAACTTTACCTGTTGTAAAGCGAGAGGAAAATGTATGCGTATTCAGCAGGGGAAAAAGCTTTTCAGTAAAAAGCGGAAGTTTTATAAAGGACATCTACCGCTGTTTTCCTCATGAAAAAAACAAAGTGGATTCATTTCTCCAACTAAATGAAAAAATTATGAAGCAGATGACCGAAGGAGGCCCGCCAAAACCATTTGATGAAATGAATATTCTGGATAAGGCTGCATTTGGAATTAATACAGCTATAAATAAACCTGAGTTATTCAAATATGGACTGGCAAATGCGGATTCGGTAATCAGGAAATTATATGGAAGGAATGAATTTGCAGATTTTGTATTCGCGAAGGCGCTTTTTAATATAGTTTATCTGTCATATGCATACCGCTGGGAAACGGTCAGGAAAGACTGTACATATTATCCCGAAGGCGGTATGCAGGCTATTGCAGACGCCATTACAGGCAAAATTAAAAAAGCCGGCGGAATATTAAAACTCAATACAAGGATAGAAAGAATTGTAATTGAAAAAAACAAAGCGAAAGGCATCATTGACAGCAATAATAATTATATCGGTGCGGGAAAAATCATTTCAAATGCAGCTTTGCCGTATACAATTAATAATCTTCTGGGCGAGTACAGCATTTTTAACAAGCTGAAAAAAAAGGTCAGCAGAAAAGCCGTTTTTCCTGCAATGTTTTTATCTTTTCTTGGAATTGACCGGTCGTGGGATTTTGATGGCAGTAATTATATATCTGTAATCCCGGAAAACTGTAATTTTACTTCGCCTGAAAAATATTCGATGGAAAATTGCCCTGTCACACTTATAAAGAAAACCGATACAGGACCAGGCGGCAGATATAATTCCTTTTATATACTTGCACCGCTTGGGTATAATTACACAAATAACTGGAATAAAACCAACCGGGAAGAATATTTAAAACTCAAAAACCTGACCAATGAAACTTTAATATCAAAGCTTGAAGAGAAACTTGGAAAAGGTTTCAGGGATGCTGTCAGCTTTTCGGTACCTGCAACTCCACTTACTTTTGAAAGATATACCGGCAATACGGAAGGTTCCTTTATGGGCTTTAACATCAGGAAAGGAGAATATGGAAAGTTTATCAGCCAGCAGAGTCCAGTTGATAATCTGTATTTCTGCGGACAGTGGGTATATCCGGGATTTGGTGTCGCAGGCGTTATGGCAGGAGGATATTACTGTTCAAAACGTATTCTTGAAAAAGAAGGCATAAATCTTCCGGAGGAAATAAATAAAAAAAATGAAGCAGGGGAGACAGCATTATGAGGGCAGCAGCTGGAATTATCGCGGCATTGATCGCCGGTCTTGCATTCAATGCCGGAATTCTGATTCAGAAAAAAGCAATATCGGAACTGGACAGGGATAAAAGCATTATGCGGCTGCTTGTTAAAAATAAAACCTGGCTGTCAGGATTTATCCTTCAGTTTGTAATAGGAACTCTCTTATATACGGTATCAGTCGGTCTTATCGGGCCTGCAATTGTTCCCGGACTTATGTCTATCGGATTAATTGCCCTGATTTGGGGGGCCGTGCATTTTTATAAGGAAAAAATATACATCCAGGATATTCTTGGTATTGTTCTCTTATGTTCAGGTGTAGTATGCCTGGGATTTTCGCGTTTATATATTGATGTCCATTCCCAGGACCATTTTAATCAGAATTTTATTATACGATTCAGTATCTATTGTTCTGTAATGATAATCATTTTCCTTGTACTTACTAAAATACAATCTCCAAAACAGAAATCGAAAACTTCCGGCTGGAATATGGCTTCAGCCAGTGCGGCTGCAATGAACCTGGTAAATCTTTCGCTTGGAGTAATTACCTGCTCACTCGTTAAATTTACCTGCGGCGGCCTGGATTTGAAACTGGTAATATTATTTTCTGTAAATGTGTTAATTGTAATTGCAGCTAATATTGCCGGAATAAATTCAATGCAGTATGCACTAAAAAGGGGGCGGGCCGTTTTTGTAGTTCCTCTGCAGAATATAATCAATAAAGTTTTTCCTGTCACGATCTTCTTTACAGTTTACAGGCCATATCGTCCCGATGCTGTATCAATTATATTTTTAATTTTCAGTTTTTTCTGTCTTGTATTTTCGGCAGTTTCTCTTTCGGCAAAATACAATATGGAAAAAACTGTTCAGGATATTAATGGGATTTAAGAGATGATAAAAAAAATTATAGCAGCCTGGCTGTTTGTACAGACCGCCTTCTGGATTTTTCCTCAAAAATCAGAGATTAGTCTGGTATCATATACAGAAGATGAAAGACAAAACAGAACGGAAAGTACGGTCATGTTTGATGATGAAATAAATCAGATAAAAATATACAGAAATTATGAACTGATGGAAAGTATTGCTTTTGATAATAATGGTACTTTTATTTCGGCAGAAATAATGCAGGATGGATGCAAGGACGGTATATTCTGGGATAGTGAAAAAAAACGGATTATCATTAATGAGAAAAATAAAGAATATCATATTAAATGCAAAGAGCCCTGTTATCTTAATTCGCCAAGTCTGTTTTTTACCCTGAAAAATATTATCCCCGGGAAACCCAGGGATAAAACATCATTCGGGCTTTTTAATATATTCAATAAAAAAAAAGGTTACAATGATATTTGAACGGCAGGAAGATGAGTACATCCTGATTGATGGCCGGGAAATTCTTTCATTGAAATGTATAATGAAATTGAAAGGTCCAGCATACCTTTTCTGGCCCTATGAATACAGCTACTGGTTCAGAAAAGAGGATAAATCATTTTTGCGATATTCCGATCCCTCCGCGAATAAGGATATCGAAATAACGGAGATAATCAGCAGTTCCGCTGTTCGCTAGATGCTGTCAGGAATGTGAGTATTGATTTGAATACCTGACGGCTGCCGAGAACTTTTTCATGACCAAGACCTTCTGTCAGGATGACGGCTGACCCGTTATGTGAAATATAGGAGGTCAGCCTTTCATCCTTATGGAAATATTCATCTGATTTGTCCTGGAAATAAATTAAATCTGCTTTGATACCCGGAATTGCTTCGATACAGCTGTAATTGTCTATTTTCATTGAAAACCTGCTTTCCAGACTGTTTTCAAGAATTTTTCTCTGAATACTGTCCAGTGCGAAGGTCCTTGAGAAATTTGCAGTAACATCTGAAACACGGCAAGGACAATTGATCAGAACTGCTTTTTCGGGACAGACAGAATAGCGGTTCATATCAGGATAGCCGGCCATGGTAAATACTGCAGCCATTGCTCCCAGTGAGTGTCCGATTATACAGTAAACATCTTTTATATATTCAGAGACGGCCCCAAGTGCTTTGCCAAACTCAAACATGGTTGAGAATCTTTTCAGTTTCGGGTCCGGAATTGTACTATGCCCTGGTGCATCAAAAATAACTGCCCGGAAGCCTGATTTTTCCAGCATTCTGGCCATTAAAAGCAAGTGTCCGGCACGGCTGCCCCAGCCGTGGCATACAATTACATTGGGACCACTGCCGGCACTGTAACATCTGATTTTCAGGCCGGAGCATGGGACCTGAAATTGTTCCATTTTCAATATGTTCCGAATCTCATTTTCATTTTCCGGGACAGAAGGCGGAGTGCAGAACAGACTGGAATAATATGTATCTGACTTCGGTTTCATTCGCTTACTTCTCCAAATCTTATCAAGTTATTTATTTTATTATTATTCAGGATTCGTTTTATAAATCTGCTAAAGGATGGAGATTTATATATAGGCATTTGTCTGAAAAAATCTCTCAACTTTAAATCCAGTGCATAATCCACAATATCAGCATTATCAGACAGAAAAGCCCCCAATTTCTGTTTTGGAGTTTCCTTTTTAAGGTTTTTTTGTCTTTTAATGATGCCCATTTTTACGGCCGTATTAATTTTATCTTCACAGCGGCAATGATTCTTTTGGTTATAAAGACCGCATTCTGAATTAAGAAAACCTGATATTTTTTTTCTTGCCCTTGCCAGAATCTGTCTGAAATTTTCCGGAGTTAAATCCAGATATTTTGCCGCTGTACAGGAATCAATATTGAAAACAGGACCGAGTATTATAGTCAGGCGCTGTACTCTGTTCAGGCACAGAAGCATTGCCCCGAGACATGATGTTTTCAATTCTTCGGTCAGAATTTTTTGTTCTGCCTCATTAATTACGGCAGATTCAATCCCCTTTTTATCCATTATTTCTTTTAGCCGCGTATGTTGGCTGAAGCTTGTAAAGTACCTTTCCCAGGCATGTTTTTTTACATTCAGATTGTGATTTACTGCAATTCTGTAAAGCCAGGTTTTAAATCTGCTTTTTCCCTGAAATGAGGATAGATTGGTTATGAATTTCATTATAATTTCCTGAGTGAGATCTTCTGCTTCGGTATAATTGCCGCACATACGCAGGCTCAGGTTATAAACCCAGTTCTGGTATCGCCTGATAAGCTCCTCAACAGCACTTTTATCACCTTTGCATGCTTTTTCTGCAAGAAATTCATCTGCAGGTTTTATTGTATTTTCAGGGACATCTGAAATATCACTATTCATTTTGCCGACCTTCATTATACGTGAATATTCAAACCGGGACCTTGATAAAGGCCTATATATATTTAGACAGGCTGCAATTCCGATTGTGACATATTATCCTGGAAAAATTAAGACTTATGCATTGACATGAAACAATTACTTATCTATTGTATTTTTATGACTGAAATCAGATATTTTATCAGCAAAGCCAAAAAACAGGATCTCATTATTTACGGCGGCTGGTAAAATTATATTCAAGCAATAACAGGCTGCCGGAAGGCAGCCTTTTTTTATGTAGGTGAAAGTTTATTTCTTATTCGTTTCACAAATTATGGACACGGCGAAACGGGCCG
>CAZKOK010000279.1:0-5881 GCA_964554355.1 uncultured Spirochaetia bacterium
ACCATGTCCCTGTATAAACATAATCTGATGTCCCTGTAAGCTGAATCCCGGTTCCGTTGGACATCCAGTGCATGAAAAATTCATATTCATTATGGACCATCGTTATTTCACTTCCGGCTACTCCCTGTATAACAGCTCCGGCATAGGCGATCGCGGCAGCACTGGAAATATCAACATTATCTCTCGGAAACCAGGAAAAGAATTCCGCATTCTGCATATTTACAGGCAGGACGAAAGCTGATTGTTCATAATCACTTTTGGGCTGGGCCGAATAAATTGTCTGAGCTGTTTTTTTTAATTCGCTTCTGCTCATCTCTGGCGCATAAAAATATTTGCCTTTTTTTCCTGTTCCGATTGTAACCTGAAGTGTAAAAAGCTTTTTCCCTTCAATTTCCACCGATGAAAATAAATTCAGATTTTCAATCGGATCTGTTTTTTTCCCGTTTATTGAAGGTTCTCCAAGGTTAATTTTAAAGTTATTGCTGTCAATTATATCAACAGAATATACATCTGCCCTGTTTTCTATGCTTATCGCATTTTTTCCGTAAATACCCGTATCAAACAGATATCGGGCAAGACATAACAGCATGTCACCAGAAAACGCATCTTCTCCTGCAGCATTGAAATATACGGCACTTGCAGGATAATTTATTCCTTTCTTTAAAAAGATAACTCCATTTGCGCCTATGCCTGTATGCCGGCTGCACATTCTGGCTGTTATGGCAGAATAATCAAGTTGTTTTGAAAAAAAATCCTGGTTTATAGTATTTATAAGCACAAGATCATTACCGTAAACATGCATTTTATAAAACGCTATATCCATAAGCAAAGTTTACTCAAAAATCAGCAAAATGCCAGAAGAAAATTATGAATTGTGAACCACGAAGATGGCACGAATGAAGAATTATGACACAAACAGGCTTCGCGGGTCTGTCCCTATTTTATATCACTGAAAATTCATATTTATTCAATCCATTCAGTTTTAGCAAAAATAATTCATAATTCATAATTGTTTTTATTTGTTTATTGATAAATATGATATAATCAGGTAGTATCGGTCAAAATAACTGGGAAATGAGGTCTGCAATGGGAATTCGCGGTGAAGTTTTTACTTCAAAACTAAATGTTGGAAAACGCACATATTTTTTTAATGTTAAGGAAAACCGGCAGGGGGATCTTTTTCTCAATGTTGTTGAAAGCAAAAAACAGTCAAGCGATATTGCATTCGAAAGGCACTCTGTAATTGTATTCGAGGAAGACCTTGATGCTTTTATAACTGAATTTGAAAAAGCTACAAAATTTATGAAACAGAATAAAACTAAACAATAACAATGAGGCAGCTGTGTTTTTAAAAAGCGTCGAGATTTTTGGTTTTAAATCATTTGCAGACCGCACAAAAATAGAGTTTTCAACGGGAATTTCTGCCCTTCTCGGTCCAAACGGCTGCGGAAAAAGCAATGTAGTTGACTGCATTAAATGGGTACTTGGCGAACAGGCAACAAAAACTCTGCGTGCCGAAAAAATGGAAGATGTTATTTTTAACGGCACGGATTCCAGAAAACCCCTTAATGTTGCTGAAGTTTCTCTTGTTTTATCAAATGACGAGAGTATTCTACCCATTGATATGCCTGAAATTTCCGTAAAAAGAAGACTCTACAGGTCAGGCGATAGCGAATACTATATCAATAATACAAATGTCAGATTAAAAGAAGTCAGGGAGCTTTTTTTTGATACCGGAATAGGAAAATCCTCATATTCTGTAATGGAACAGGGCAAGATTGACCAGATACTTTCAAGCAGACCCGAAGAGCGGAGATACATTTTTGAAGAGGCCGCCGGCATTACAAAATATAAAATCAGGGGTGCAGAAGCGGAACGAAAGCTTCAGCGTACAGAAGAAAACATGGTGCAGGTCAACGGCATCCTGCGTGAGGTAAAAAGATCGCATGACAGCCTTTACAGGCAATCCCAGAAAACCGAAGAATACCGTCTCCGTAAAAACACAATTTTTGAAATTGAAACAAAAATACAGCTTCTCAGGCTGCGTGACTTCATGGAAAAACAGAACGGAACAGAGACTGAACTCAAAAAACTTTCCAAGGCGCGCAGCATGCTTAAATCATCCATAGACAGCTCCAATGAATTTCTTGAACAGAATATGGATGTTGTAAATACAATGGAAGAGAAACTTATTGAATATCAGAAAAAGATTTACGGTATTGATCTTGAAAAAAACTCCAGAGAATCTCAGATAAGCATAATACATGACAGACGCAATGAAGTTGCCAAACGTATAGAAGCCGGAACAAAAAAGGCTGAAGCTGTAAAGACCAAAATAAACGAACTAAAGCATGATACAGAGGAAAGAGAAAAACTTGTATGTGATTATGACATTCAGGTTTCGGAAATACATAAGAACATTCAGTCTTTTGAGCAGCATATTCTCCATTCTGAAGAAAGAATTGTCAGAAATGACGAATCCATTAAATCGAATGAAGAAAATATTACGCATCTTGACGATAAAAGTGCTGACCTTCAGAACAAACTGAAAAAACTGATTGATGATATTGTTGATCTTCTGGACCAGAACCTTAAGGATTACTCTACGGAGAAAAAACAGTCTTTTGAGAAATCAATTGAAGATCTGCTTAAGGAAATAAAAATAAAACTCTCCGGGAAAAACAGGGTTTTTTCGGACATCGAAAAGCTTGACAGGAATATTTCCACTGATTCTGAAATGATAAAATCGGCGCTTGGCGGCATGGATGAACTTGTAAATGAGTTCCTGAGTCTTGAGCAGGCTTTTGGACAGTATCGGGCCTGCTTTCCTGACTTTATAGACGAGTTTCTTTCTCCCCAGGGTATCATAACCCATAAAAGGGATATCGAATCCACTATTTCATCGATCCGCAGCCAGATTTCGGCATTAAGAAAGGAAATTACGGCAATCCGTGAAGAGAATAAAAATCTTTCAATGAAAATTGTCGAATACAGGCAGACCCTTGAAGAACTCAGAATAAACCAGGCCCAGATCCAGACCCGGCGCAACAGCATGCTTGAAAGACTCAAACAGATCCGCAACGAAATTATCGAACAGAATACTCTACTGGAACAGACCATTGATGAAATTGATGAAGATAAAAGCAATTCCGTCCGGATGGAAGAAAAAATCAATGAGCTGAAAAAACAGAAATCAAATCTTGAAAAGGAAGAGAGTGAACTTAAAAAATCTCTCGCTGATCTTGAAAAGGGAATTCTTATTAAAAACAAGGACCTTCTTTCCAGGGAAAAGGAACTTAAAAAACAGATGCAGTCACTCAGCGACCTTCAGAATGATGTTGAAAAACTGCAGATTGAACTTTCTTCAATATCAACTGAAATTCGTACTATCTATGATAATTTCAGAGACCGTCATTCCAGGGACCTGACAGAATTTGCATCCGATATTTATGAAATCAAGGAACCAATGCAGAAACTCAGGGACAAGCTTGCTTCTGAAAAGGAAAAACTGAAAAACCTCGGCCACGTCAATCTTATGGCTCCCGAAGAATACAAGGAAGTTAAGGAACGCTTTGATTTTCTCAACAACCAGATCAGGGACCTTACAGACGCCAAAGAGGACCTTAAAAAAATAACAGAACAGATCAGAATCGAATCCACCGACCTTTTTGTACGGACATATGAAAAAATCAAAAAGAATTTTCATTCAATGTTCAGACGGCTTTTCGGCGGGGGACGCGGAGAATTAAGGCTTGTTGATTCCAGAGATGTTCTGACATCAGGTATTGAAATATACGCTCAGCCCCCCGGGAAAAAACTTGAGAATATTTCGCTTCTTTCCGGAGGCGAAAAGTCGATGACTGCTGTTGCACTTCTTTTTGCCACCTATCTTGTAAAACCGAGTCCGTTTTGTATTCTCGACGAAATTGACGCGGCCCTTGATGAAGCTAATGTAGGCCGTTTTGTAGGCCTTCTTACGGAGTTCGGCAAAAACTCCCAGTTTATTGTTATTACGCACAACAAAAAGACCGTAGCCGGGGCGGAAACACTCCTTGGAGTTACAATGGAAGAATCCGGCATATCAAAGATAATCTCGATTCGTATCGGTGAAATAAAAAATGAGAAAGATTGATTTTCATCTTTACAGAAAAACCGTAATTCTGGCAACAGCCGTAATTTCCGTACTTATTATTATAATCGGGATAGTCATATGGGCATCAGGAACAAGGGAAACATCCGCCGCAACAAGACCAGTTTCCGGGACACCTCTTGATTTTCAGTTTCCTGACAGTCATAAGAATCTGTGGGATAATACCTGGAAACCGTCAATTTCTTCCGAATTTGACTGGAATTGGGATAAAATTCAGGAATTTTGGCTTGATACTGAAGAAATAGGTGTTAAAATATTAGAAGAACAGAATGATGATTTACTTAAGGACGCTTTTGACGCTTTTAAGTAATCATTAATTACATCTGTATGATCTTTGACTTTGGGAGGGGAATGAAGATCAGAATATCCTTTTCAATATTAATAATTTCAGCTCTTTTTATTTTATCCTGCGCCGGTATTGAGTATGCAGTCGAAGCAGACAGCATTACCGCTGAATCCGTTACTTCTGAAGCCAATGCTGAATCATTCGCTCTTTTCGCCGAAGATGAAAACAGCCTTCCTCTTCCCGAAATTAATGAAGAAGAATCCGAAGGCGAAGGATCCTCCGGCATAGAAACCGCCAGTGATCCTCAAATAATTGACAATCTTCCTGAACCTGAAATTCCCCTTCAGGGTATAAATATCAGTGCTGAAAAGGGCAGTGAAGCTCTTCCCGGTTTTACTGCAGATAATTCAGTTTCACAGCCGGAGGGTCCTGATATAACATCTTCCGGCAATTCGTCCTCTTCGGCTGAAAGTCCTGAGACTCTGTATATAATTGCTGACGGTAAAATACAAATTCTTGATTCTGGCAGTGATTCATTTCAGAAAGATTCCGGCAGTGCTGCATTAATTAAAGAGTCCATGATATCAAGCCCTAAAGATCAGCAGACCTTATATTCTTCCGGCTCTTCACAGGACCCTGGGAACGGCAATTCTCCGGATTCAAATTTGGCGGCAGATACGTTTTCAGCCGAATCGCCTGAAAACGTATCATGGCAGGTAAACACCGAAGGTGAAATTTCTCTCGCCGGCAGGGGATGGTACTTTATTTCTGCTGATAAACCTGAAATGCTTTCATTTGATAGAAGGATCATCGATGGAGACGGTACAAGGTTCTTTTTTGTTCCTTTCCATCAGGGAACTGTTCTGCTTTATTTCCGCCGCCAGGATGTTTATGAGGAGGATACCGAAGATAAATTTGTACTGGCCTCAATTGGACCGCAGACTGCTTATAATAAAGAAGAACAGTCCGGGAGTACCGGCCCGGAAATATATCCTTCCAATCTTCTTTCAGATAATGAAAGCAGTGACTCATTGGCAGCTCCGGATCAGCCTGCAGATCCTGAAGAGTACCCTGTAACCGGATTTTCCTTTGACTTGTCAGCTTTTGACGGCATGAATAAGCAGGAAATTATCAGAATTATTGAGAATTATATAAATCATGCCCTGATCGGGGAAGCTATCATACTTGCTGAGTTTGCTCTTGACGAACTTTTCCCTGATGATTTTAATGACGACCTTCTCTGGATACTGGCGACCTTGTATGAGATGGACAGCCCCTATAAAAATCTCAAAACAGCCATATCCTTCTACCGACAGCTTGCCGAAAACTATCCTTTCAGCATCCATTACAATGCTGCCAATGAACGCATCGGTTTCCTTGAACGCTTTCATGTCTTCTATAAATAATTTCTTTCTATATAAGCATTTATGTTATTATTTACCTGC
>CAZKOK010000280.1:0-5862 GCA_964554355.1 uncultured Spirochaetia bacterium
CGCCGCCCTTACCATAATAGCCTATGCCTTATATGCCATAGACCCGGAAACAACAGCCCGTTTCGGAGCGGGCAGGATGGTATATACCGTTCCCTTTGTCGTATTCGGGATATTCAAATACCTAATGAAAATGTTCACAACTGCAGTTGACGGCGATCCGATAGAAATCGTATTAAAAGACAAGGTTATCATGCTTGTAATTTTCCTCTGGGGCTGTCTGATACTGACATTTATAATAATTCAGCATTACGGAACGGGATAGAAAATTGCTGAAAATTTCTGTTGTTCTGAAATACGCTATATTCGCCGCTGTTTCGACCGCAGTCAATCTTTTCGCACAGTGGATCATATCGCAGATTGTTCCGGGTCCATTGGGAGTTTATTCCGGGATGCTGACGGGAACAGCTGCCGGTCTGCTTGTAAAATACATACTTGATAAAAAATATATTTTTTACTACAGAACGGATTCTGTAAAAAAAGACATCCGGAAATTCATTATTTACACATTAATGGGAATTATAACAACAGCTGTATTCTGGGGATTGGAATATACGTTTTACGTACTTTTTGCAAATGAAAATCTGCGCTTTATCGGGGCCGTTATCGGTCTGAGCCTTGGCTACATAATAAAATACCTGCTGGACAGAAAATTCGTCTTCAGGGATTAATTGTTTTTTTCCTTCTTTACAAGAAACAGAAAATCATCTGAAGTAATGGGGATTTTTTCAATTGAATCATAATCAAGTCTGTCCCTGAGATTATCCAGCACAAACGGCGCCATGTATGCTTTTCCCCGGAAATCAAGAACAGAATTTATATTTCTCGACCAGGATATCTTCTCTTCTTCCGTTACCCAGAACACAAAAATAATCGGTGCCCTGATATCAGTTCTGTCCTTTTTTATCTGCTGATAGTAATAATTGAAGGGATAATCATAGATATTATCGTAAACATATGCACCCTGCGGAATTTTCTTTTCAAATTCGCTGATATAATCGTCGACCCTGGTGAAATTCCGCTTAAAGGGACTCAGGAAATATTTTACGGGATCAAATCTGTCCTTAACCATATCAACCATCGGGTAGTCGTTAATGTAATCGGTAACCGGTTTTATTTTATCTATTGTTGCGTACAGTATTATCTGACTGACGGAAAAAACCATGACAAGCGCAAGAACAATTTTCCTGAACCGCTCTTTTTTAAAGGAAGCCAGTCCATATGTCAGGGGAACTGTAAACATTATATACACCGGAAGCGAAAAGGCGTAGCTGTCCCAGATGTGGTAATTGAACGACCAGATAAACTGCGCGCCGAAAGCCAGCAGAAAGAATATGCTGAACGGCTTTTTATTGAAAAGGACCCGAAAACCCTTGATTCCCGCGAATACGGCAACAAGACAGAACTGGTAAACAAAAAACATCAGATAATTGAGTTTCCAGAACCAGAACCCGTCGGACGAAAACATAAGCGATCTGAACTCGCCCCCTGTATTGCTCCCTATTACTTCTGAAAGAGATCCCCTCTGAATCCAGGTCTGCAGGAAAATAATCAGGAAAGGCAGAAGCCCTGCCAGAAAACAGCCGATACCGATAAGAATGTTTTTCAGCTTAAGGACCCTGCTTTTTGCAATAATGAAAAAGATAATCGCAAAAACGAAAAGCCCCATCAGAATATGATTTGAAAGGCCGAGTCCCCAGACAAACGCCCCGAAATAGGCATGGATAATTTTCCCGTTATCAAAATATCTGTAAAAACAGTAAAGCATGGCCATTATCAGAACACTGTTAAGCGTATAAACTTCCAGCATTGTCGAGTGCCATGCCAGTGAATGCGAAATCATAATTACAAAGGCAACGACCGAAGCTATAATCCTGTTTTTGCTGATTTCACTGGCAAGAAGATAGGTAAAAAAAATGGTTCCGGCCCCGCAGACCATGGAAAAAGTGTTTGCGACAACAAATTCATCTGCAGAACTGAATATTTTAATAAACAGCCAGGCCAGCAGCGAAAAAAGATTGTGATTATTCACCCAGGGGCTCAGGCTCAGTTCATATGCATTGTTCAGAACAAGACAGCTGTCCACATAACCCGGTTTTGTCGCCATAAACAGGCCGTAAAAAACCAGAGGCATTATGAAATAAATAGAATTGAAAAGGTATGTTTTATACGGTTCACGTACCGGCAGTTTAAATTTGATCATCCCATATAATACGGAATGTTGTCTATGTATGTCAATAAAAAGTATCTGTGTAATTCCGGCTTATCCTCCAGTCAGCCTGTAAAGATATTCATCTTCGGTAATATATATTTTCTCTGATTTCCTGTAAACAAGGCGGTCTTTAAGGGTGCGGTATATGTAACCGGAAAGATAGACCTCGCCCCTTTTCCGTATCCCGTTATTGATTGCGCTGCTCCAGTACCTCATATCATTCTCATCTTCCCGAAAGGAAGAAATATTGGGCCAGAAAATATCCTGTCTCTCTTTTTTTATGTCCTGATAATAATACACAAACGGAAATTCATATACATTATCATAAACATATGCATTTTCCGGCATCACATCCATAAAGCTGTTCAGATAATCGCTGACCGAGAAATTCCTCTTCCATGGCTTAAGAAAAAAGGCCAGCGGATCGTATGTGTCTTTAACCATGTTTACAAGCGGATAATCGGCCGCATATTTCTGCATCGGCCTGATTTTATCTATATTTGCATACAGAATTATCTGTCCGAATGACAATACAAATACAAGTGACAGCATAATCCTTTTCATCAGTAAGTTTTTAAATGATTTAAGCCCGTATGCCATCGGCAGCGAAAACATGATATATACCGGAAGAGCAAAGGCAAAACAGTCCCAGATATGATAATTCATCGACCAGATAAACTGAACGGAAAAAGCCAGAAGAAAAAATATACTGAAATTGTCTCTTCTAAAGAGCTGCCTGAATCCCTTTATGCCGGCAAACAGCGCCGCCAGTGAAAACTGATACAAAAAGAAAATAAGATAATTAAGCGTCCAGAACCAGTACCCGTCAGAACTGAACATCATTGCCTGGTACTGCTTCCCGGAATACCTGTTGAACAATTCAGTCAGTGAACCGCAGTCAACCCATGCCCTGATAAAAATCACCAGAAACAGGGACAGACCCAGAAGAAAAAAACCAAGACCGGCCAGGACATTTTTCCAGTCAAGGTTTTTTCTATCGGTAATTAAAAACCAGATCACCGGAACAGCAAATAACAGCATCAGATAATGATTTGAAATCCCGAGTCCCCAGAGCATTACCCCGATGCAGGCATTTATTATTTTTCTGTCCCTGAAATATCTGTAGAAACAGTAGATCATGGAAATAGTCAGAACACTGTTAAGCGTGTAGACTTCGAGCATTGTTGAATGCCAGGTCAGCGAATGCGAAACCATTAGCGCAAACGAGACAACCGAAGCGATCAGCCTGCTTCCGCTTATTTCACTTGTCAGAAGAAATGCAAAAAAGACCGTCCCCGCCCCGCAGGCCATCGAGAAGGTATTGGCTGCAATAAACTCATCGGCCCCGCTGAAGATCTTTATCATAATATGCACAAGCAGGCTGAACAGATTATGATGATTTACCCAGGGGCTTAAATCCAGCTTGTCCGCAGTGGCCAGAAGATACGCCGAATCTATATATCCCGGTCCCCTGGCCATGAAAAATCCGAAATAAGCCAGAGGAATCAGGAAAGCAGCGCAATTAATGAGGTGTTTTCTATACTGTTCGGGTATCTGAAGCCTGAGAGTCTTCATAGCCCCCATAATAAAAAAGTCATCCAATGATGTCAACAAAAGATAAAATCTGTTTTTTCCCAACCTTTTTCCTGTTCAGGCGTTTACAATTTACGGTAAGGAATAATATTTTGGATACTTCTGAAAATTCATTTCAGCAGAAACTTCCCGGGCTATGGAGAACTTACTCGAAAAGACTTTATTACTTTTCCAGACAGCTGACGGGAGCAGGGCATGAGGATTGTGAAGATATCGTCCAGCAGGCCTTTATCAGGCTGATTAAAAGCGGCCGCAGGTATTCAGCCGGAAAAGACCCGAAAGCATTGCTTTTTACAATCGTCAGAAATCTGTGCAGGGATTATTCCAGGAAGAAACGCCGCTGGCGACAGATTCTGCATGAAAACAGACCGGCTCCTGAATTTGATCATGAGCCTGCGGATGTAAAAACCGGAGTGGAAGCATCGGTTTTAAGGGCCGATGCGGAATCAGCTGTCGGCAGAATAATGGAAAGCCTGGATGCCGAAGACAGGATCCTGGTTTACCTGCGGTTTTATGAGGGAATGAAGTATTCGGAAATAGCCGGGATAATCAAAAGTCCTCCTGGAACCGTCAAGTACAGGATCTTTGAGCTTAAAAAGAAATTACGGCCCGAACTGGAGGAATATTATGCCTGAAGAATTCAGCGGAAAAGAAGAAGAGCTGCTCAGGGACTATTTCGATTCCGGGATTAAAAAAATCCCCATTCTCAATGAACCGGACTGGCAGCTTTACGAAAAGCCGGGCCTAAAGAAACTGTCATGGATTCCTTCGCTTGTATTTAATCTTGTCCTCGCGGCTCTGGTTGTCGGGTCTGTCCCCTTTATTAATAACAGAAAACCGGAACTGGCCAAAAAAATAGAGATCCTTACTGATAAATACAAAATAAATGAAAAAATAATCGACGGGCTGTATGCCCTGAAAGGAAAATTATAATTCTGGAGTTATATATGAAAGCCTTGTTATATTTTCTTGGAGTTGTCCTGTTTGTCGGCTTAATTCTGCTGATGGTCGTATTTGCCGGTGTCAGTATTCAAGTTTTCATCAGTGCGCCTTCCTTAATGATTATTGTTCTTCCAGCATTCTTTATGCTTGTTCCGGTATATAAAATCTCGGGATTTGCCCGGAATATAACTGTTGCATTCAACGGAAAATGTTCTGACAGCGAACTCAAACAAGCCCTTCAGTTTACCAGACATCTGTCTATGTGTTTACACTTTTCAGCGGCAATCGGAGTACTGCTGGGACTGATAGCCATGCTTGCGATGATTGATGACAAATCGTCGATCGGATACGGTTTGTCGGTTACCCTGATTTCCACGCTGTATAACTTCATTCTGCAGATTGTCCTGGTTCTGCCGATACGGGCCAGCATTAAGAAGAAACTTATCGAACTTGAGTAAGCAAAAAACCCCGGCTTATCGGACTGATTCTCCGGGGTTATCATTTGTGTCAATATCTGCTTTATTTTTCCCTTTTGTCAAAAACCCTTTTTGCCTTCTGCCCGGGTTTCTGCACAAGTGATTTCGGTTCGGCAAGAGTCAGTTTTGCATCAATTCCAAGGACAGCCTGGAGTTTTTTTTCGGTATTTGTTTTAAGGTTTTCCAGGGTCTTCAGCTCATCAAGAAAAGGAATTGATTTATTAATTTCCGCCTTTATCTCCATGCTGTCAATATTGTTTTCTCTTGTCAGATGAATTTCGAATACAGGTTCAAGCCCCTCGCTTTCTGCAAGGATTTTCTCTATCCGGGATGGGAAAATCTTCTGTTCATTTATAAAAATAAGGTCGTCTGTCCTTCCGCTTATCTTGCTGAGTCTTCTCATCGTGCGTCCGCAGCAGCAGGGTTCATCAATCAGCGCACTTATGTCTCCGGTCCTGTAGCGGATAAGAGGGAACCCTTCTTTCATAATAGTCGTCAGTACAAGTTCGCCTTCTTCACCCGGTCCGGCGGGCTGCATGGTTTCCGGATTTATTATCTCGGCGATAAAATGATCTTCATTTATATGAAGCCCGTTCTGTTCCCGGCATTCACCGGCAATACCGGGGCCCATAATTTCAGTCA
>CAZKOK010000281.1:0-5845 GCA_964554355.1 uncultured Spirochaetia bacterium
GACGGAACTTGAAGACCTGATGCTGAACATGATATTCCGGATTATTGACAGGCAGGACCTTTTTTCCGGAGAAATTCTTGTGAAAAAAATAAAATTTCTTGTTTCCACGCATTTTCAGGAAAACCTGAAAATAAAAGACCTTTCTGACATGCTGAATTATAACAGTGCTTACCTCGGCAAGGTTTTCAAGGCCCATGAAGGCGTCAGTTTTAATACCTATCTTGATAAATTCAGGATAGAAAAAGCAAAAGAACTCCTAAGGCAGGGATATAAAGTATATCAGACGGCCGAAAATGTGGGGTATGCATATGTTGATTATTTCCATACCAAATTCAGAAAATATGTCGGCATGTCGCCTTTGGAGTACAGGAAAAAGGTTCTTGATAAAGATTGATTCCGGATGTATCAAATTTCTGTATGATTTTTTTATCAATTTTCCCGGTAGAGGTATTGAGTTTTCGGATATAGACTTGAGTCCAGTATAAGCGGAGTTTTCCAGATGGTTTCATTTAGCCGGATATTTACAGCATTGACGATGCTTTTATTTGTCTGTATAACGCTTTTTCCCCGCGGGAACAGTGAAAAAACTGATCATTCTCTGCCTGAACCGGTGACTTTCACGGTCTTTTTTGCCGATATCAATCTGAACTGGGACAATATGGAAAGTGATGTTGGCCGCTATATCCGGGAAAAGACCGGAGTAACTCTTGATATGAAAATGGCGGAAGGCGACCAGGAAGAGCAGATAAACCTGATTGCCGCTTCCGGAAATTTTCCGGATATGATAAGTCCGAAAGGAACAACAGGCACACTGATTCAGGCCGGGGCCCTTCTTGACCTTACCGATTTGATTGAAAAACATGCTCCCAATATCAAGGCCATCCTCGGCGACAAAATCGGACGGCTGCGTTACAGCAATGAAGATCCGTCAATCTATTTCATTCCCAATCTGGAGACCCTGAACAATGAAATTTATTCCGCAGGCGGAGTATTCAGTCTGCAGCTTGATGTTCTGCAGAAACTCGGATACCCGCGGATCAGAACGGTGAAGGATTTCGAGGAGGCAATAAAAGCCTATAAAGAGATGTATCCTTTTATAGACGGCAGGGAGACGATCGGTCTTTCGCTGCTTGCTGATGACTGGCGTATTCTTATTTCCACAACCAATCCGGCATTCTATACTACCGGAGCGCCGGATAACGGTGAGTTTTATATCGATCCTGAAAGCTATGAAGTAATGCTTCATTACAGGCGCCCACCTGAAAGAGAGTATTTCCGCTGGCTTAATCACATGAATGACATCGGGCTTCTGGACCCGGAAAGTTTTGTTCAGAAATGGGACCAGTATATCGATAAAATCGCATCAGGACGGGCCCTTGCACTGATCGACCAGACCTGGGAGGTAAGTCAGGGCGAGGACGCGCTGAAAGCCGAAGGAAAATTTGAGCGTACCTACGGCAGGTTTCCTGTTACGCTTTCGCAGGAATATGAAACTACCGTTACTTTCCCGCAGGGATTCAGCGGAGGCTGGGGCATGGGCATAACCACTGCCTGCAAAGATCCCGTCAGAGCGATTGAATTTCTTGATTTCCTTGCTTCGGAAGAAGGGCAGATTCTGGTGAACTGGGGAATAGAAGGCAAACATTATGTATATGAAAACGGGCGCAGGACACTGCTTCCCGAATATGCCGAAATGAACAGGAATGACCAGAATAAATTCAAACGGCTTACCGGGATCGGGAATTACCAGATTTCGCTTCGTTACGGAGATGGAAATCTTGATTCCACGGGTAATTATTTTACGATGAATTTTCCTGAACAGATCCTCGCCAACTATTCAGACCTGGAAAAAGAAATACTCTCGAAATACGGTGCCTCCTGCTGGAAAGATCTTTTCCCGCCGGATGAGGATTTTGATCCGTCTCCATGGGGAACGGCATGGAGTATTCCGATACCCAATGATTCACCTTTGTCTGTCTTTCAGGAAAAAGAGCAGTCAATTGTACGGCGCAGAATACCCGAAGCAATCCTGAGTGATCCTTCGGAATTTGACCGGATATATGATCTGATGCTGTCCGAATTTGACTCAACCGGTGCTGATGAGATGGAACAGCTTTATTCGGAATACGTAAAAGCCAGAGTAAGACTCTGGACACGGGAATAAAAAGGATAAAAATGGCAACAGACCGAATATTTGACAACAAACCGGCAGAAGATTTTCTCAATGCATATCCCCTGGGAAACGGCAGTATGGGTGCGATGATATTCGGAACCTATCCCGAAGAAAGGATACTGCTTAATCATGAGCACTGCTGGTCGGGCCCTCCTCCTGCCGAAGACAACTTTGACAGAACGGCTGATCTTGAAAAGGCAAGGAACCTGATCCGCGGAAGGGAATATAAAAAAGCCCAGGACCTGATTGAGTCAAAACTGCAGGGTGAATTCGGCGAAGCATACATGCCTGCGGGCTGGCTGACAATTTCAGTCTCCGGCGTAAAAACTGGCGGCTGCACCAGGTCTCTGGATCTGGGCAAAGCGCTTGCGGCCGTTGATTCCGGGTCTGGAATCCATGCGGAACACTTCATAAGCAATCCGTACAATCTGTTCTGTTCGCTTCTGAAATTTGAAAAACCTGTCACCCTGAAACCCGGTCTTGAGATAACCAATACAGAGCTTTTCCGACAGTATTCGGAACGGAGACTGACTGTTGCTGCGCAGTGTCCGGACCATACGGATCCAGATTACAAGGAATCTGACAGGCCGTATGTTTATTCGGGAAGCGGAATAATCTATTCGATCTGTCTTGAAATTAAGCATTATGCTGGAAATATTGAGGGAACAGCGGATGGACTTCAGATAATAAACTGTACCCGGGCCGAACTGAGGCTGGCGATTGTAACCGGATACAATGGTTATAAAAAGAAAGCGGAAAGCAGTACTGAAAAAATAATGCAGAACTGTGCCGAAGTGATCAGAAAATGCAGTACTTTCAGCTACGATCAGATAAAAACAGGACATACCGAAGATTTTTCATCACTGTATTCTGCAGTAAATCTGTCATTGCTGAATACAGACAGGGATACTTCTGATGTTCCTGTTTCTGAAAGAATTCTTCGGTTCAGGGAAGATCCTTCATCCGATCCGGGATTCATTGAGCTGTATTTCAATTACGGCCGCTACCTGCTGATATCTTCCTCCAGGTACGGAAACGAACCGGCCAATCTGCAGGGGATCTGGAATGCCGATATCAGACCGGCATGGTGTTCCAACTGGACGCTGAATATAAACCTGCAGATGAATTATTGGGCTGCAGGTTCATGCGGACTGAATGAATGTCTTGACCCGTTCATTAAACTTGTAACTGATCTTGCTGAATCAGGGAAGGAAACAGCATATAACTTTTTTGGCTGTTCCGGATGGACCTGCTGTCACAACAGCGATCTGTGGCGTAAAACTGCTCCCGTTGAAGGATCGGCAAGCTGGGCCTACTGGCCCTTCGGCAGCGCCTGGCTTTCAGTCCAGATGTACAGAAGCTGGGAATATCTGAACGACCCTGAACTTCTTGCAAAAACCGTATTTCCGGTAATTCAGGAATCAGTCCGATTTTACAATGACTGGCTGCAGGCTGATGAAAATGGAATATATCAGACCATACCGTCCACAAGCCCGGAGAACCTGTTCCTTGATGACGACGGCAATGAATGCGCCGTGGCAGTTTCCAGCGCAATGGATCTGACCCTTTTAAAAATACTGACCGGGATTTATCTTGAAATATCGGAAAATATAGCTTGTTCTGTATCGGCCGACAGGAAACTGGCGGAAGATATACGGCATAAACTTGAAAAGCTGCAGCCCTTCCGATGTTCCGCTTCCGGCAGACTTCTTGAATGGAATGAGGATTTCCGCGAACAGGACCCGGGGCACCGGCACATGTCGCCGCTCTTCGGAATATATCCCGAAACCCTGCTTTTTGATGAATCCGCGGAAATCATTGAAGGTGCCCGCAGGCGGTTTCTGAACCGTCTTGAAAATTCAGAACAGACAGGCTGGAATGCCGCCTGGACCAGCGCACTGGCTTCACGCTTTGGAATGAAAGAAATTACGGCGGAAAAACTTTTTTTGCTGATCGGAAATTCATCCTGCAATAACCTGATGAGTTCCCACAACCTGCTGGACAAAAATCCTGATGCCGCTGTCTTTCAGATAGATGGCAATTTCGGCGGGACTGCGGCCATACTCGAACTGCTTGTCCACGATTTCGGCAGCAAACTGCATCTGCTGCCCGCACTTCCGCACGAAATGCACAGCGGCTCCCTGTCCGGCTACAGGACCCGCAGCGGACTTGTCATTGACATGGAATGGAAGGAGGGCGTCATAACCCGATGCACTTTCAGGGCGTTCCGTGATGTAAGCTGCAGGGTGGAATTTTATACCGGAAATCTGCAGGAAAACGGGGACAGACTCCGTAAAGACGGGGACGGGTATGTGCTGATGCTGTCTGCGGGAGAGACTCACGCGACGACGCTCACGCAAAGACGCAACGATTAAGGCGACGCAACGGGGGCATAGGGGAGTGAAGGATTGTCGGGCTGCCGGGGGCACTGTTCTTTGGTGAAAGGTTTAATATAAGGTTTCTTACAGAGTTCACGGAGGCACAGAGAGGATCAGAAAAGCGGTACTGCAGCTATCTGTGATCACTGACAATTGGGCGGTAGAGATATCCGAATTTCACCACTGTCTTAATATCCGTTTCAATGCTTTCCTTCTTGTCTGCGGATTTTATAACGTGACCTTTTGCTTGGTTTTGAAAATCCTGATAGTCAGGATCCAATGGAGATGGAAAGAAGGATATTGAGGACAGGCTGCCGATGAAGGATTCGAGATCTGTTTTTATTTTAAAAGTAAAACTGATTTCATCTTTTTTCTGTTCGGCAAAGTACAGACTGAAATACTCTTTATCGGGTTTTTTAAGTACTTCATCCTTTCTGAATTTTTTCAGGAATTCTTCCGATTCAAGGAAAAGCGGATTTTGTGTACTATTGCAATTTTCAATTGAAAATATAAAACAATTATCTTTTGCAATCCGCTTGAATTCCTTAATGGTATTATCGAATTCGAACCAATGGATTGCATGAGCAGCAGTGTACCTGTTCTGTTTACAAAATGTTTTGTCAGTATGCCGGTTCCGGCACGAGTATCCAGCCTTTCGCCGTTGTCACCATGTTCAGGATTGCTGAAAAACCTCAGTAATACTTCACAGGGCAGATCATTGCAGAATCCGCAGTGAATTATATTTTTGTCTGTTGCGCATTTTGCCACTTTACATTCACCCCAGAACACGTCACCTTTTACGGCCTGACAGCCCGGACAATTCATTTTTTCTGCCCACTCGCAGTCCCCGCAGTATGCACCGCAGGCTGCAGTCAGTTTTTCATTGAACATTTTTGGCACCCCTGATTTATTTACTGCTTAATGGATCCCCCGGAAGACCGAACGTTCCGTACTCCGGCATACGCCCGTAGCGTCGTCGCGTGAGTCTTCTACCGAAGAAACATCACCTTCAGACTGACCTTACCCGGAGCAAGACTGAATTTCAATCCCTCTTTCGTTTTCTCAAATTTGCTCCGGGTCTCGATCACACTCCCGTCCGTATTGCGCAGGACCAGACTTGCCGCTTTTTTCAGTTCATAATTCACAGTCAGACTGCCGTCTTCGGCTTTCATGTCAATTACGGCCGACTGCTTTAAATCGGGATTGATAAACACAAACTTCGCGGATGATTCTTCCGGCCTGAACAGATGGATTTCCGGTTTTTCGGAATAATCATATTCTGCCGTGCTTTCGG